>QMYO01000225.1 GCA_003662715.1 Candidatus Bathyarchaeota archaeon
AATAGATACATGGTGATAGGGCGCTAACGAAATAATAAAAATATTGACAAGCGCCAATAAAATAGGCAAATTAATTTTCACTTTTGCTCTTAGAAAATTTTTCTTAGAAATAAAACGACAATCAAGCTTTCCAATAACATAAATTGCAAGAAAAGGCGCTGGGAACAAAATAACAGCCCTCTCAGAAAAAATAATAAACGACGATTCTAAATACTGAATCAAACCAAGCACTATTGAAATAAGACCCCATATCACAAAAAATCTTTTCAGAAAATCTCCTTTAATCCCAAGGCGAATTTCATTAAACAATTGATAAACCCCAATAAAACCCACAGGCCCCAAGTAAATTAACCACTGCCAAAAAGCCATGAAACTTCCCCCAAAGGATCCGCCTGAGTACTCCAGCAATTTCTTAATGTGTAAATAATATAACATAAGTGAAGGCAAACTAACAACCGAAAACAAAAATGTAACCGCAATTTTTTGTATTTTACCAAAATCATTTTCGGCGCATAGTGATAAAACCAAAATCAAAGTAAAAAATAAGGTGCTTTCAATATGAGTAAAAGAGGATAAAGCGAGCAAAGCAAACACGGCACATAAATGTTGCTTTCTCCTTCCCCGTAAGTATACATGGAAGAGATACACAGAAAGCAAAAGTATATTGAGCGCTAAAAGGTTGCTATGGAGATCCGCGGATACCCTGTACATTCCAAACCATGAAAGAGCCATAAAAGCATAAATCTTCCAGTTTTTATCTGGTCGCAATTTCTTCAGAAGAAAATAAACTTCAATAAGTAACGAAAATAGCAATGCTGGTGGTAAAAGCATCCCGACAACGAAAGCATTAACGCCGAGTCTCACAAATAAACTACCAAAAACTGCATAAATAAAATTGTTAAAATCGTTTTTCGCAATGAAAGTGAGGTCTTTGGCTATTGCCTCCATTTGCCAAATATATCTTGGTGTATCCCAACCCACTGGCATTGGAAGCAAATCGGCAGGATAAAAAACATAGGAGAATGTGAAAGTATATATCGTTACTAAAAAAAAAGTTAACATTACCTTCTTCATTTTCCCTTCCCACATACAATCCCTACAAAAAATCCTAGCATGTAACTTAGATACATGAAAGCCATCAAAAACGGTGTAAAGATTAAGTATTCAACTTTCCGAAACTTTGAGTAAGCGTAGATAGAACAAAAAAGTGCAAATGCTGCAAGCGTTACAGCCACTATAAGAAGCACTTTGGGTTCCAGAATCAGCAATGGAATAGATATCAGCAATAAGGAAAAAACAGCTAAAGGGGAAAAATTTGTTCTACTAATGTATGGATACTCCATCATTGCACGACCTCGTCCTCTGCCATAATTATAAAAGTGTTGAATAAAACTGCGCCAATCCCATATATTCCACTTATGTTTTACTTTAACCTTAGGATCATAAACTATTGTATACCCAAGTTTTTTAATTCTCGAACAAATTTCAACATCTTCACAGTAGTTGGTTTCCTTAAAGCCTTCGACCTTCTCAAGAACATCCTTTTTGAAAAAAGCGTTACATGTGGGCACATAGGAAACCTCACGTTTAGTAGGGAAGCTGGAAAATGTAACAGACCAGCCATTAATAAAAGGTATAGAGAGAACATTCAATGCAATTTGAGAAAAATTTGGAAGAGCTTCATGAACTTTTACCGTTCCTCCCACGACCCCTATTTTATCATCTCCGTATAACGTCTTGATTCCGTTTTGAAGCCAATTCTCCTCAACAACGCAATCATCATCTACAAACGCAATAATCTCACCCAATGAGTTAGCTACCCCCATATTTCTTGCAGTCCCTCTCGAAGTGTTTGGACATACAACGATTTTTAATGGAACATCAGTCACCAAGTTGTTTTGTAACAAATTCTTATGGCAGACACAAATAACCTCGTAATCTTTGAAATTTTGATTAAAAATGGACGTTAGCGTTTCGTTTATCTTTGAATTTAATTCCTTTGTAATTATCACAACCGAAACCTTGCACATGTCATTCTCAATACACTGTCACACTATATGACCTTAAAAAATTTGAGGGAAAAAAGTAATTTTCAACATGCAAATGCCGTCTTAAATCCGGCAAGAATAAAACAAAATCGTTATCTAAAAAGTTAATTGTTGAGACAGATGCTGGCAGTGTATGAGGTGGGGTAAAAGAATGTCATACGTTCTCCAATCCGCTAATTAACGTTCTAAGTTTCTGTTTTCTTATTCTTTTTCTTTAAAGCACCGATATTTAAGTGGTCTTAAAAAGTTTAAAAGCAATAACTTTATTTCCTCTAAAAGTGTCATGCATCAACTAATCTATTTTAATCAAGATAGCGTTAAGCTTTTATGTGAAAATTGGTAGGAATCTACGTTAAAGCATTTTAAAACGCGGCATTCCCAAAAGAATAGGGTCTTGTATTGGATGGTTTCTATAGGCTACCATTGCCTTCAGCATCATCATGTTTGATGGCACAGGTACGTTAAGAAGAGAGCTAAAGAACAGACGAAGATTTAGGAGGTAAGCTAAGTTTTTTAATCCATCAATAACTGTTCGCAGTTTCTGCTTTCCAATCCTTTTTCGGTATGGTATTGGAAACTCGGCTGCTCTAAAAAATTTAAAGGCAACAATTTTGATTTCTTCAGAGAAGGACATGCCCTTTGCCGACAAAACAACCTTATCCAAAAGATTCTTTTTGAAAACCCACATTCCAGACTGAGAATCCTTTAAAGAGACACGAAATAAAACCCTTGTAAAATATGTTAGCACCTTGTTTCCAAGCAAATGCACTCGGGACATACTGCCCTTCGTAAAATTTTCCATTCTATTTGTGGATATGAAATCGTATTTTCCAGTTTCTAAAAGCTTAACAAGTTGAGGAATGAAGCAGGCTGGATAAGAAAAATCTCCATCTAAAGTGGCTATAATGTCTCCACGGGCATTAGCAAAACCAGTTTTATAGGCAATGCCATACCCTGGACGAGGTTCAACTATCACTCTAGCACCACATTTTCGCGCAATTTCTCGTGTTTTGTCCTTAGAACCTCCATCCACAACGAGAATTTCACATTTGTAGCCCATTTTTTCGAGTTCTTTTAGGGGTATCTCACTTAGGGTCTTGGCTATGGCTTTTTCCTCGTTCAAAACTGGAATGATTATGCTAATTGTTCCGTGGAAATCAAGACTAGCTTGCACATCTGAAACGAGCATTTCACATACTTCCAATGCTTTCTTTATAAGAGACCCCCCACAGCAAATTTTGATTTGAATAACAATTTAACATGTTTTTGCATATAGGCTATAAAAGACTTTCTTTTACAGACTCACTATTTTCATTTTATTTTTCTTCTATAATAAGATAAAGGATGCCTTATTTTCTGACACAGTTCATCCGAATCGACACAGACACCGTGAGTTTTTAGTGTGTCGCATTTTGGTGGGGTGTAGCGTGTTCTTGAGCCTCTTTCGCCTGCTATGTGTTCTACTTGGTATCGGGTTAGGCGTTCGTTGAAGTCTGATGATGCCCTGAAAAGGTCTATTATGTTTTCTGTTGGCATCCCAATGCTGACGAGGAAGGTTGTTAGGGTGAATCTACCTATGTGGGATATGTGGCGTCCTTTAGACGCTGCTTCGTATAAGGCGGTTATGCACGGTGGGAAGGCATCTTTCTGTATGGTTTTTGGGATGCCTTCCATTTCGGCTTTGCCTATTTTTTCTATGGACAGCTGTTTTATTTTGTTGGCTAACTCTATTATTTTTGGAGGAAATTTTGGCGTGTCTTTTGCTTCTAAGCGTTTTTCAATGTGTCGTCTTACTTCTTCGCTTAGTAGCCGTGCAGCTTCGTTTCTTGTTAGGTAAACGTTTCCTTTATGGAGAATGCGGTTTACTAGTTTCCATTTTCCACTTCGCAGATGGGTTGTGTTTTTGATGAAGTTTGTGAAGTGTAATTTGAATTCATAGGGGATGTTGTCATTGTCATTTTTTTGGATTGCCCATTCAAAATTTTGTGCGATTGCCAAGATTTTTTCTTTAGGCTCTAACTTCATATCATTGTAGGTTTGTTTTGATTCGGCTAGGGCGTATCTTTTTTTGATGAAGGAGTTTTCTGTTGCCAAAGTTAACATTATTGCC
>QMYO01000226.1 GCA_003662715.1 Candidatus Bathyarchaeota archaeon
GGATATCCAAAATGAAGGCTGAAGGCTATGGTGGTTACACCTGTTTTTTTCTGGATTTTAATGTCGAAAGTGTAGGTTTTCGGCGGAACTTGACCTGTGAAGTCCATGACGTCTGGGTCTGAGAAAATAGCTGTTTCGTCTGTGGCTGGATAGTCTGCTATAGCTGGCTTCATGAAGGCGAAGATTCCAGAAATCAATATCAATATTGTCAGCATTGGCAGAATTTTCTTTCTCATTCTTCTCCCTTCTCCTTTTCTTGCAATCATAAATCTTGTAGAAGAACAATTTAAGAGTTTTGGAATAATCTTCTATCCTTGAAAGAATATGTCGGTTTCGAAAATGAGTTCTCACAGCCCTAAAATGTTGAAAATCTTGAGGTTTCGAAACACAAAAAAAGGGGAGTTATAAAGTTTTAAAGCCTTTTATGGTTGGGTCCACCGTTTGCCGAAGATAAACCTGTTGCCTAGAATAGCGAATTCTCTTGGATTGACTACACCGTCACCCGTAAAGTCTACAAGGTATCTTGCGTAGCTTTGTTCTTTTACAAGCGAGAGGCTTGTGAAGTCCCAGGCTGCTGTTGTTGTGAAGGTTTCAGGCATCATGTAATAGTTGTTTGATGGATCCTGATCTTCCATGACAGATCCATATGCAGATTCTATTGTTGCAAAGAGCACGTAGAAGCCATCTTGCGGAGGTGTCCAAAGTGTCAAAAGGCTAAAGCCGCTTCCAGATTCGGCGTTCAGTGTTATCGTCCACTTGTCGATTAGTTCTACGTCTTCATCCATTTCTGGAATCCAGACCGGACCGGGTGCAAAGTCTACTTTCTGTTTCATGTAAACTGCGTACAGTTTAACTGTAACTTTCTCGGCAACCGAGCCGTAGTTGTTTGCTGTCAAAACTATCCACAGGTAGGCACCGAAATCTCTGACAGTTGTGTTTTCTGGTAATCCGAAATCCGCGCAGTAACTTGGTGGAAGCGGGTAATCCCAGTATGGGTCGTTTAGGTTGGGTATCCAATAGTCTTGTGTGTCCATAAACCACCAAACCCACCAGTCCAAGCCGTATTCTTGCCAGTACTCGTATGGTGGGCAGCTTATCCAAATGTCGACCACAGCCACGTCCCGCCACATAGGCACGGTGTTAGCTGGGTCTGGACCACCGTAACGCCATGTTGTGCTCCAATAGTCGTTTTCACTGTCCCAGACTGTCAGGTTGACAAGCCATCCTTCATAGTTGTAGCCTTGATACACGTGGGTTACCGTTACAAGGCCAGCGCCTTCTGCAACCTCACCATCACCAAACTCCCACCTATAGTAAACTATGTCCGGATATCCTCCGTCTGGAACCCAAGCACTTCCATCCCAGACAAGGTTGGAGACGTCATAGCTTGCAGAAGCGTTGAATGTTACTACGTCGTAGTGTTGTATTTCGTCGCCGCCGTCAAATATTGTGTGATTTGGCAGCGGGTTTAGACCGTCGGCTGTGGACCATGTAAACTCTGGGTGTGGACGATTAGTCTTAATTCTACCGTCAGCAGAGCCTGAAAGAAGGTCTGTTGGGTTTAGATCATCGTCCCAGACAACTGCCTCAAGGAACTTTACTTCCGTTGCTCCCGGTATCACGAAGGTGAAGTTTAGGTAGGCTAGAGTGCCGCTTCCAGTTACTGTGTAAGATTCTGTGAAATACTGGCCCAGTCGTATACTGCCTTCTCCGATGCGCTCACTATAGCTTTCGACAGATGCGCCGCTCATAAAGTCTCCGAAGACAACAGGGGTTTCCAAAGAGATTCTAAGAACAGCGGGGTCCCAGTAAAGTACTGCTTCCCAAGCGTTAACCTGGGTTGATGTTGATATGTTTAGTTCCCAAAGGAAGAACCAGCCTTGAGTGCCGTAGGGGGGGTCTACTATCTTCTCAGTTGGGTTGAGAGCCATTCCTTCAGTAAGGGCGCTTGCAAATTTCAACCCTGAAAAGATGCTTAGCAGAACCGTTGCAGCCATTACTGCGAAGAGGATTTTATTTTTCATGTCTTTCCCTCCTCCCTTCTCCCCCTTTAGCCCATTGTCTTGCCGTAGTTTACTGCCACCACGGCAAGGTCGTCAACGTCCACGTCGCCGTCGAGGTCGAAGTCACATTCCACGTTGTATTGTCCCCAGTCTGTTCCATGCGGGTCTGAAGTTGTAGTGCCGAGAGACCTAGCCATGAAACCTAAGTCTCTAATGTTTACTACACCGTTTCTGTCGACGTCCCCAGCACCGTCGTGGAACATTTCTGCCAGCCTATCTGAAATGAAAGTGTCAGTCAAGTAGTATTGATCGTCACGGACTAATTGCACGTAGCTGCCTAGCTCATAATCCACGAACATCCATGCGCCACAGCCATCCTCCTTAATGTCCATTATGAGGTTATTGTTTCTGTCCTCACTTACCGGGTCGTAGAATCTAGCATCCGCTGGATCAACAAGACTCCAAATGTCAGGGTTGACTATCGGCATACCGCCAGCCCACTGGAGGGCCCAGGCGCTCTTCTTGTTATAGTAGACATCAATAGTGAACTCGTCTATCACCACCGTCTTGTTTAGCTCTTCAATTAACGGGAAGTTCCAAGAAATTCCAGGTCCGCACTCGTAGTTGTAGTCGAAGCTGAATTTGACGTCAGAAGCGTTTAGTCGTCTGCGGTAACCGCCACTTACGTTGTGCCTGTAAATGTTATCACGTACGAAGAATCTGATAACGGTTGCATCAGGATCTCCTTGAGGACTAGCGTCCCAAGAGCTCACACTGTAGTCCTCAGCAATAAAGAATTCTGTTGGAGCTTGGTTGAACGGGTTTGTTCCGAGCATACTCTCGTAAATTAAGCCTAGGACGTTGTGGTCCCAAAGCCACTCTGAGCTTATCATGTTCAACTGTTCAATATCGCTCTTGAAGCCCCAGTCAATAGTATCGTCCCCTGCCTTGTACATGTTCAAGAACGTCCAGTAGTTGTCAATGCCATAAGCACCATTGTTTACAACACCAGTCCACCCGGTCTTGTAGGCCTTAACAGCCTTGCTAGACCACATGGGAACAACAGCACAGGACTTCAGGAACAAGTAGCCACAAACTTTAGCTGCTTCGTGAGCCTCTTCAATAGTTGCTGGATACTTAACCTTCTTAGCCCACGTGTCGAACTCGTGGTTGCAGAAGCCCGGATAGTTCAAGCTCCAGCCCACGTCAGGACCGTAGTAAGTGAAAGACGCATAGAGATCGTGATACTGGTCTGGAATTGTGCCTAAGCTCCATCCACCCGTGTACAAGTGATAGTTGTAGAGAACCATCACGTTCTTGTAGCAGACGGTTCTCTCTGTAACAATAGCTTTTACTGGTATGCCAACCGCTTCAAGCTCGGCAGCAAGCATTTCTCCAGCTCTTCTTCTGTTAGGATCATCCATCCTAATGTAGAATATAAGCTCTTTCAAGTTTTCTCCAGATATCGGATCGTTTCTTATGTCGTCACCGTCAGTGTCTACAAAGCCTCCTGCCTCAAGGAAGGATATTGCCCTTGCCACGTCATAGTCGTATATTAAGCCTGAGGCAGTGTAGTTCGCCATGTCAATGAAAGCTGATTGCGCCGGAGGAACAGGCACATCCAGCCTATAGCCGTAGCCTTTCAAAACTTCTCTCACAATCTTATCGCGGTCAAGCAGACATGCAACAGCCTTTCTGAAGTAAACAGACCTCCAGCTTTGTTCATCTGCATCGTCATAGAATTTGCTAGTTTCAGAACCAGTAGGCCACTTCTGGTTATTTATGTCAATTTCCATCATGCCAAGCTCAACATAATCTCTCATCGTAATAGTCTCAGGCATCAAAGCCCAACGGTCAACCCATTCTTTAGCGAGAGGCCAGTCGTTTATATCAAGAGTACCAGCCTCCAAAGCCGCGTTCTCAGGGTCTGGGTGCAGAAAGATGTGAATCGTAATGTTTGGTGTCCTTGCAGCAGCGTATACAGCTGATACCATGCCTAATGCCATTAAACCTACTAGAAGCACTGATACGATAAAAGTTTTTTCTCTCATTTTCTCCTTTTCTCCTTTAATTTGCGCGGTATGATATTTGATTAATCCTTAATTTAAGCATTACGGAAAAAAGTTCTATAAAGAAAAATTA
>QMYO01000227.1 GCA_003662715.1 Candidatus Bathyarchaeota archaeon
GTTCAAGAAAGAAGGGGAAACGGTGGAAAAAGGAGAGCCCGTAGTGGAGGTGCTCTCTGACAAAGTAACCTATGAAGTTGAAGCGCCAGCATCTGGCATTCTACACAAAATTATGGCAGAAGAAGGAACCGACGTTCCAGTTGCTGAAACACTCGCCATCATAACCGCTCCCGATGAAGAACTTCCAGAAGTTGAAGCCATAACTGAAGCACCTATAGAGAGAGTTAAAGAGCGCATCCCCGCTTCTCCAGCAGCCAAAAGAGTGGCAAAAGAACACGGCGTGGACCTAACCCAAGTGAAAGGCACGGGTCCAGAAGGAAGAATCGTGGAAGAGGACGTGAGACGATTTATAGAAGAAACGAAAGCAAAGCGGAAGATACGACAGGTGATACCTTTAGCTGGAATACGTAAAATTGCGGCAGAACGCGTTTCTTTAAGCGCCAAAACCGCTCCCCACAGCACCATAACCATGGAGGTAGATATGACTAACGCAAAAAAACTTCGTGAAAAACTTCAAGTTTCCTACACCGATGTGCTGGTTAAGGCGGTTGCTAAAGCTTTAACAGAACATTCCATCATCAACTCAACACTAGAAAAGGACAAAATCAAGATTTTTGAGGACGTCAACGTAGGCGTCGCCGTTGCCACCGAAGCAGGATTGGTTGTTCCAGTCATACATAATGCAGACAAGAAGTCACTTAAGGAAGTCTCTTCAGCACTGAAAGAGCTTGTTGAAAAGGCGAGGAAGGGAAAGCTCGCAAAGGAGGAACTTAGCGGAGGAACCTTCACAATCACTAACCTCGGCATGTTTGGAGTGGACACATTCACACCCATCATTAATCCGCCCGAAACCGCGATATTAGGCGTTGGAAGAATCGTGGAAAAACCAGTAGTCGTAAACAAAGAAATCATAGTTAAGCCCATAATGCAATTGAGTTTATCCTTTGACCACCGAGTAGTGGACGGAGCCCCAGCAGCACAATTCCTACAGAAAATTAAAGAAATCATAGAAAGCTCAGAATCGCTACTGACTTAGGCGTTGCTCCTATTATTCGCTGGTTTCCTTTGTACACAAGAACTCCACTGGCTCGTCGCCGATGTTCCTGAACTGATGCGTCTCATATGAGGGAATGAATATCACGTTTCCAGCCTTCACCTCTACTTCTTGCTTTCCTCCTCTAACTAGCGCCTTCCCCCTCAACATGAAAACCTCATGCTCATATGCATGCCTCTCTAAAGGAGTATATCCACCCACATCCACGGTGAACAGCCGAAGCTGCAATCTTTTAGCGCCTACGCCCTTATGTAGAAGATACTTAACCTTAACTTTACAGGCACCTTCCACATTAACATCGTATTCTCTAACATTCTCAACATTCGTCACGTACATAGTCAGCCCTTCATGAACTTGTATTTACTCAATAATTGAAAGATATAACTTCTCCTAAGGAAGAAAGCTTAAGTGTCCACAGCCTCAAAACACCGAATGAAACAAAATGAAAGCCGCCATGTACCACGGTCCCGACGACATACGGATAGAAGAGATGCCCACTCCAAAAATTGCACAAGACGAAATCCTTGTAGAGATGAAAGCCTGCGGAATATGCGGGTCCGACCTTATGCACTGGTACCTAAAAAACCGAGCTCCACTGGTTCTCGGTCATGAACCCGCTGGAATCGTTGCTAAAACCGGGAAAAAAGTCAAGCAATTCAAGGAGGGAGACCGCGTCTTTGTACATCATCATGTTGCATGTTTAACATGTCACTACTGCTCCCATGGAGATTTCACCCTATGCGAACAGTTTAAGAAAACTAACATACACCCCGGTGGATTCGCTGAATATTTTCGAGTGCCTGCTCCAAACCTACAAGTGGATACGCTAAGGATTCCAGATAATGTCTCCTTTGAGGAAGCAACTTTGATTGAGCCTGTTGCGTGCTGTCTTAGAGCCCAGACAAGATTTATCATTAGACCAGAGGACACGGTGGTCATTATAGGCGCGGGACCATCCGGAATTATCCATGTAATCCTTTCAAAAAGCCGCGAAGCGTCTAAAATCATTGTAAGCGACGTGATTAGCTATCGGTTAGAAATGGCTAAACGGTTTGGCGCAGATTTAGCGATTAACCCGCAGAACGAAAGCTTGATAGACAAAGTAAAGGAATCCACCAACGGCAGAGGAGCCGACTTGGTCATAGTTACTGCTCCCTACGCTGAAGCCCTATCAGATGGGCTAAACATGTGTCGAAAGGGTGGAACCGTCTCTGTGTTCGCGCCGTCACTGCCAAGCAAGCATGTAAGCATTAGTCCGCATAGGCTGTTCTTTTCAGAAATCAAAATAATTCCATCCTACTCCACATCACACTTAGAGACCAGAACAGCTCTAAAACTGATAAAAACCGGAAAAATTAAAGCGAAAGAGTTGATAACTCATCGATTTCCTTTAAGCCAAACCAGTGAAGCCTTCAAAAAGGCGGAAAAAGATAAGCGATGCCTAAAAGTGGTAGTATTAAATGAGTAAGGAAAAAATGAAAGCCGCTCTATTATATGGTGTAAAAGACCTGAGAGTAGAAAACGTCGACAAGCCGAAAGTAGGTCCAGGCGAAGTTTTGGTGAAGGTTAAAGCAGCAACAACATGTGGAACAGACGTAAAAATCTTTCAAAGAGGCTACGTAAGCGGGGTCATCCAGTATCCCACGGTCTTTGGGCATGAGTGGGCTGGGGACGTGGCAGAAGTCGGCGAAGACGTATCTTGGCTTAAAGCTGGGATGCGGGTTAGAGCTGGAAACAGCGCTCCATGCCTACGATGCAGTATGTGTCAAAAAGGCAACTACAACCTATGTGAAGACATGATGTGGCTGTGGGGAGCCTACGCAGAATACATAAAGGTTCCAGCACGCATGGTTATGGTTAACATGCAGGAGATTCCTCCCCACCTAAGCTATGAAGAGGCAGCTATAACTGAACCCTTAGCCTGCGTACTTCACGGCATAGAAAAAGCCAATGTAGGGCTGGGGGACACCGTGGCAATCATAGGAGCTGGACCCATCGGGCTTTTACATCTGTTGACAGCTAAAAAGATGGGTGTAGAAAGAGTGATAATTAGCGACCTTGTTGATGAACGTTTGCGGTTAGCTCAGCAACTCGGCGCTGATGAGGTCATTAACGCCAAACAAGAAAAGCCAATAGAGAAGGTTAGGCAACTCACGAATGGCTATGGAGCAGATATAGTTATTGAAGCGATAGGTTTCCCAGCAACATGGGAACAAGCATTAAGAATGGTTAGGAAGGGAGGAACTGTCCTTGAGTTTGGCGGATGCCCCCCAGAGACAGAGATTAAGGTTAGAACCGAACTGCTCCACTATGGAGAAGTGACGCTTCTAGGCACGTTTCACACAACCCCAGCGCTTTTCAAGAAAGCCTTGAATCTCATAGCGTCTGGCACCATAAACGTGAAGCCGCTGATAACCCGAAAAATGAAGCTGGATGAAATAAAGGATGCGCTTAAAATATTAACCACATCGAAAAGTGACCTAAAAATTGCTGTACTTCCTTAATGGCTACATGTGTATAAAACAAACTTTGAATAATTAGAGGTATGAAAAGAGTTTTAATTAAGACCGCAGTTATGGTTTTGTTATTGCGAGGAAACATGATGGTTAAGTTCATTTTTGTGACTGGCGGCGTGCTTTCCTCTGTTGGCAAGGGCATAGTAACCTCCTCGATTGGGAAGATGCTTCAAACGCGGGGCTTTAAGGTAACAGTGATAAAGATTGATCCGTACGTGAATGTTGACGCAGGCACAATGAACCCCTACATCCATGGAGAAGTTTATGTGACAGATGACGGTGGCGAAACAGACCTTGACCTAGGCTGGTATGAAAGATTTCTAAACCTCAACTTGCCAAAAGAAAATAACATCACAACTGGACAAATATACCAAGCGGTTATCGGCAAGGAACGAAAAGGCGACTTCTTAGGCAGATGCGTCCAGATAGTTCCTCACGTAACCGATGAGATTAAACATCGAATTCGCTTAGTTGCAAAAAGGTCAGATGTTGACGTCGTCTTAACCGAGTGTGGAGGAACCGTTGGGGACATAGAAGGTCTACCCTTCCTCGAA
>QMYO01000228.1 GCA_003662715.1 Candidatus Bathyarchaeota archaeon
AGACGAGATAGTTCCACCACCATGGTCTTCCTTCGTGAAAACAGGCTCTCATGTCGAGAGGCCGCCACAAAATCCAGATTGGTGGTTCACTAGATGCGCCTCGCTCTTACGAAAAATCTACATGAAAGGTCCGATAGGCGTGACCCACCTTCGTGCACAGTATGGCGGAAGGAAGGATAGAGGAGCCAGACCAGAACACACTAGGATGGGTGGCGGAGCTATTATTCGAAAGGCATTACAGCAACTTGAATCAGCGGGGCTTGTGGAATCTTCAGGAAATAAGGGAAGAGTGCTGACTAAAGATGGGAGACAGCTATTAGATAGTTTATCAACTGAAATCATTGAGAAATTAGAGAAAAAACATGCGAAGCAGAAGAAACGTTAGGTGCAGCGAGATGAGTGAAGAAGAGCTTGAGGAGTTGCGGAAAAGGAAACTCATGGAGCTTCAGCAACGCATAGCTCAAGAGCAACAGAGAATCCAGATGCAACAACAAATCGAGATGCAGAAACAAGCCGCACTCCGCAGAATACTTACCCCTAAAGCGAGACAGCGCATTACAAACTTAAAAATGGTAAAACCAGATTTCGCCGAGCAACTTGAACTACAACTAATCCAGCTTGCACAACAAGGCAGAGTGAACATCCCAATAACCGATAAGCAACTAAAAGAAATACTAATCCGACTTCAGTCAGGTCGCCGAGACATCAAAATCAGAAGGGTTTAAAATGGGAAGAAACAAGCCAACCGCTAAAAAACGGAGACTAGCAAAAGCTGGCAAAGAGAGCAGACCAGTTCCAACGTGGGTTATTGCTAAGACGCATGGTCACGTGAGAACTAGTCCAAAGGGGGAGAGGAGATGGCGGCAAAGAAAGATAAAGGCTTAATGGTGAACGTGGATGGAGGAGACTGTTGAAGAGCTGAAAGAAAGTGAGGAAGTAACGGAAGAAGCTGAAGCTGACAAGGAAGAGGAAACTGAAGAAATTGAAGAAGTAAAAGAAGAGAAGGAAGAAACCCAGATAGAAGAAGAACTCGCAGAAGAAGCTGTTGAAGAAGTCGAGGAAATCGAAGAAAAGGAAGAAGTTAAAAAACCAAAGAAAAAAGAAATAGAAGAAATTGTTGAGGAAAAGATTTACACAATACCATTAGGCAGAGCATGGATTTCTCCACGGAAAAAACGAGCGCCAAAAGCCATACGCCTCATCAAAAATTTCATTCAGAGACACATGAAGGTCAAAACTGAAGTTGAGGAAATGGAGGAGGAGGCTGAAAGGCTAGTGATCAGCAATGAAGTGAACGAGAAAATCTGGGCTAGAGGAATCGAAAAGCCTCCACGGAAAATTAGAGTTCGAGCAGTTAAGGATAAAGAAGGCGTCATAACCGTCTATTTGGCTGAGGGATGATTGATTTTTGGCTATCTTCCTCTGGGATCTCTTCGGCAGCGCAAGCATAGGGGTTTACTCTCTAGCCACCGACAACATGGCGATAATTCCATCACAAATCTCTGAAACTAAGGCGCAGAAACTTGAAGAGTGGCTTAAAGTGAAAGTTATTCGCACTACGATTGGGGCATCAGTGCTTGTAGGGTCTCTTGCTTGCGCAAACTCGAATGGTATAGTTCTGCCACATTTTATGCGTGAAAAAGAAATTGAAGCTATAAAGTCGAATCCAGACCTTAACATTGCAATTATGGAAACAAAGAAGACAGCTTATGGAAATCTGGTTTTAGTTAATGATTACGGAGCGGTTGTTGACCCTCGACTAAAAAAGAAGGATGTAAAGCGGATAGAAGATACGTTAGGTGTTGAAGCTGTTCCCGGTGAAATAGCGGGTTTGCCGTATGTTGGTTCGCTTGCCACCGCAACTAATAAGGGGGTATTAACCCATCCATTGTTGAAGGAGGAGGAGC
Organism: Candidatus Bathyarchaeota archaeon; assembly: GCA_003662715.1. Next base: position 1,908 of record QMYO01000228.1, read on the forward strand.
AGAAGTTGCTGAAGGATGTGTTGAAGGTTCATGTGGATGTGGGAACTGTTAACTGTGGTATACCTTACGTTGCCACTGGATTGTTGGGGAATAAATATGGGGCGGTGGCGGGACAATTAACTACTGGACCTGAACTGTTTATAATTGGGCAAGCGCTTGATGTGGTGAAAGAAAATGAGTGAGGTTAAGGTTTTCCGAGTTATAGGGGAGATTAAAAAGCCGAATTACCAAACGGACTTTCGAAAAGAGGTTAGGGCAATAAAGCCAGAGGATGCTGTGGAAACCGTCTACGCTGAGATAGGGAGTAAACATCGAGTTAAACGTTTTCAAATAAAAATTATAAATGTAGAAGAAGTGCCTCCAGAAGAGATTGAAGATTTTAACATAAGAAAACTAACGTTAGGAGAAAAAGCACATGGCAAGTGAAGAGGAAAAATTTCGTAAGTTAGCTGTTGAGCTTAGGATATTGGAAGGAACAGCTGAAACGTTGCAGTCTAGGATAAACATAGTGAATAGCGCCCTAACTGAACTCAATATTGCCAACATGACGTTGGAAGGGTTAGAAAAGGAAAAACAAAACTCCTCGCTTTTAGTCCCAATCGGAGGAGGCTCCTACATAAAGGCGAAATTGGAGAGCGCTGACACGATTATTGTAGGTATAGGAGCAGGAGTAGCCGCTGAGAGAACCATAAGTGAGGCGAAGGAAAACCTTGGAAAACGCATAGCTGATGTGGAGAAAACAAGAGCGGCTCTTCAACAACAACTAGTTCAAGTTATACAGAGAATTCAGGAAGGAAGAGAGGAACTTCAGAAACTCACAGCGAAACTAAGTAGGGGAGAGGAGAAAACAAAAGGTGTTCGAAAAGCTAAGAAACGGACTTAGCGGACTAATTGAAAAAATATCAACTACAGAATTAAAGGCTGAAAAACTTCGTCCCATCCTCTCAAACTTCAAGCTGAACCTCATCGAAAACGATGTAGCAGTAGAGGTAGCTGACCATGTCTGTAAAGAGTTGGAGAAGAGGTTAGATGGAATTCAAGTAAAGCGGCTGGAAGACAGAAAAGAGATTGTGAGGAAAAACTTACATGAAATTTTGCTCTCTATACTAACTACTGACAAAACCATTAGCTTGCTGGAACAGATTAAAGAAAAAAGAAAAGAAAATGAGCCCTATGTTATCGTTTTTGTGGGAATCAATGGAACAGGCAAAACCACAAGCATAGCTAAAGTCGCTAATCTCCTCATGAAAAAAGGATACTCAGTCATCCTAGCCTGTAGTGATACCTATAGGGCGGGGTCCATTGAGCAGTTGGAGGAACATGCTAAACGACTGGGGGTTCGCATGATTAAACATAGGTATGGAGCTGACCCTGCAGCCGTAGCTTACGATGCTATAAGTCATGCTAAGGCTCATGGAGTGAATGTGGTTCTCATAGATACGGCGGGACGCATCCAGACGAACAAGAACTTGATGAATGAGTTGGGAAAAGTCAAGAGGGTTATTGACCCAGACTTAACTGTTCTCACGGTTGATGCGTTAACTGGGAATGATGCGGTTATGCAGGCTGAGGAGTTTCATAGGAGCGTTGGGATTGATGGGACTATTTTGACGAAGGTGGATGCGGATGTTAAGGGAGGCGCTGCTCTTAGTGTGGCTTACGTGACTGGAAAGCCTATAATGTTCATTGGAACTGGTCAGAAATATGAGGATTTAGAAGAGTTTAACCCTGAACAGTTCACACAGATGATTTTGAAATAGAAAAATTGCTATTATGTTTGTGGCTGCTAACGAAGATTTTTTATGTGCTACTCAAAAAGGGTAAGCCTTTAGTTGTGATAGCGCGTGGTATAGTGGTGATTGCTGAAAACTTGAGGAGCTACAGCGCAAATTCTCATATTTTTTTCATGGCTTTCAATAGCCAATATGCAAGAGGTAACACAGCAAATCGTATGACTAGCCCTCCAATGATAAAAGATAAACCATCGAGCCAGTTAAAAACCATTATGATGTTATAATGTGTTCTAAAAAACCAGTTAATTAAAAGAAAGATTCCTAAGAAAATCATAAAGTAACTGAGTATATTAAAAGTTTTATAGTGAGGTAAAAGCTTTTTCTTTACGTATTTTTCACCTTCTTTCGACAGTCTTATTTCGTCACCCTTCCTTACGAAATACCCCGATTCATCAAGAGCATTATATATACCACCCGTGCTA
>QMYO01000229.1 GCA_003662715.1 Candidatus Bathyarchaeota archaeon
ACGAGCCTTCTCCACCGTGCGGGCTACAGCACTAACCCACTCATCATCATGAAAATCTACGAGATGCGTGTAAACCAGAGTATTCTCTAATCGTCTATGACCAAGCTGCTCCTTCACGTAGAGGATATCCTTCGTCTTATGATAAAGCATAGTAGCATAATAATGACGAAAATCGTAAAGCCTAATCTTCAAGTAGCTGTTATCACCTGTTTCTTTAGTGTATCGCCTTTTAATCTTGCAGAAACAATCAGTTATCTGTCTCGCTTTCGGAAATGGTTTTTTGTCTAAGTCGTTTCTGTAGGGCTCCAGGAAAATCTCTATTCTCATCATATCCTTCATAGTTAACTGAATCGTCCGTGCTTTTCCTCCCTTAGCCGTAGCCACATTCACGGTAGCCCGGTTGAAATCAAAATCTTTTACACGAAGATTCTCAATTTCTACTGGTCTAAGCCCATACTTCGCTAAGGTTAAGATAGCTTGATACTTCTTACCGCAAAAAGCAATTAGATTATTAACTTGCTCAGTGGTTGGAATATTAGGTAAGCGACTTCTCCTCTTATATAACGGTCGAATCCAAATTAAACCGTGAAACCTAACGTAATGCTCATAGGCATTGACAAGCTGCTCCTTATACGCTACGCTACAACGCTTCCCAGCAATATACGCCTTAACCGACTCTGGAACATCCAAATCACAATGACGCGCTAAATGCCTAAGCCTCTTACCCCAACAATACAAGCTACTCTCACTATAACCCATCTTCCTACAATCCCACAAAACATCGAAAATCCCACCGGCACTACGAGGGTTCACGACTGGAGCCGGGGGAGGGAGTTGAACCCCCATACAGCGGTCTGCAGCCGCTTGCCTAAGCCGTTCGGCCACCCCGGCAAATCAAGGTTAAAAAGCATGACAGTGGCATAAACTTTTTTGTCTCATCACGAGGTTGCTTCTTCTCCTTCTGATGTAGGTGTTTCAGCTAGTGGGCTGGACACGCGATATTCTAGATTGAACTTCTTAACGTATTTCTCCGCAATTTCATAGAAGGCGTCTCTCACCTTCCTAACCTCATTCCAGCCCAGTCCATACACTGAGAGTTTTACGTGTTTGCTTAATCCTTTATGAAGCCCAACTATGTTCCGTTTAATCATCTCTTCAGCTAGGAAAAACCCCCTTCTTTTATGGTTTTTGGAAATTTCCCAGAAAAGAGGAGTTTCAAAATGTGTAAGATGATGTCTGTGAGGTCTTTCCCCAATCATCATAAGGTCATCTAACTTCTCCATCTCCTCAATGAACCAACGCACTTTCTTCAATTCTTCATCCCATTTCTTCACACGTTCTATTACGTATGGAAAGGAGTACATGGCTGAGATGAGAGATATTCCTCCCACACTGCAGCCGAATATGTTAGGAATCTTCTTTCCAAAGGCTCGTCCACTCCATTCAGGCAGAATAACCGATTTCTTGAAGAGCTTCTTCGCCCACTCATAAGTGGTAACGAGAAAGCCCAGAGGCCCAAGAGAAGCCATTGACTTATGGGCAGAAACCGTGAGGAAATCGGCTTGAAAGTCTTTCATGTTAATCGGCATTACACCAGCAGTGTAGGCTGCGTTAACCATGTATGGAATATCATACTCCTTAGCTATTTCTCCAACCTCTTCAACAGGATTCATGTTGCCATAGTAGGGTTCCACATGAGTCACAACAATCAGCCCCGGCAACTTCCCCGTTTCCCTTCGTATCTCCTCTATTCTCTCCGCAAAACCCTTTGCCTCCACCTTATACTCGGGATATCCGCTGTATGGCGGTTCAGTCATGCGGAAACCCGTCATTTCAGCGGCAATTCCAGTGGAATAATGGCAAAGAGGGTCTGTTACAACAACCTTTGCGTAATCTTTCGGTCTCTCATTTTCCACATAATCGCTGATTGCTTTCATGACTGCAAACTGGGCTACTCGGCATCCAAAAGTGTGTTCAGCAATGTCTCCTCCAAAAAACTCTGCGATATTTTGGAGAAACTCCTTCACTGGCGGTTTTGTGATTAAACCTGACCTGCCTTCGATGCAATCGTAGCATAGGGCGTAACCAACCTTAGTCCATCCTTCTTCTAAAATTCTCTTCTGAACCTCTTCGGGAACGATTCCTCCAGTCATGATTGGATGAATTATGAGTTGTCCTTTGTACTGATTTCGCATCTGCATGTATCTTTGAATATCTCCAGGCTTGATCATTTCCGTTTCACGCTTTAATTCCTATCTTATCCAAGATATGTTTCATTTTGTTAGCGAATTCCTGCGTAACCTTCTTAATGCTTTTTCCATCTCGTAGGTCTATGGCTAATTCATCTTCAGTTGCTGTCAAAGTTAAGTCTAACCAATAGCCCCGTTTGTTGGCGCTGTAAGGTCTAACCAATATTTCTTGAAGCTTTTTAGCAGCCTCTTCTGTTTCTTCAGCAGAAGTCAGCTTCACTGGTAGATGGAAAGTAACAAATTTAAGTCTCCCTTGAAAGTCCTTGTTCAAATATGCCCTAAGATTTTGACCGCTAATTTTTCCAAAGAAGTAATCTGTGCCCTTTGAGAAACCCGCTTTTTCAAACTCATTTATAACATCCATAGGTATATCGCTTGTGCGGCACCCGCAAAGTGCTCCGCCAGTTTTGCTAATCCTATCCATGGTCTCAGCTATGTGAATATATGTGTGAGCGGAGGCTCCGAAAAGAATTTCAGCGTCTCGAAAGTCTGAGTATACTACTCGGGCGCCATTGCACAGGAATGATACGTTCGGTTTATGTTCCATGTAGGGTTTAGCGGTAAACTCAGCGCAAGCTGCCTCTCCTCTAAACCACGCTGATAAGAGTTCTGCTTTTCCAGCTTGTAGAATTGTGGTTAAGTCCATCATTTGCTTAGGGGTTACAGTAGCTATAATAACGTCTGGTTCATTATCCATTCGATCTAATGGAGCAATCAAAATACTTTTCGTGTCTGAAGGCTCTATTCTATGTTCAATTTTCGAGTATTTTGGCTCTCGGAAACCTAAAATGAATTCAGCAGTGGGGCAAGCTTCATCAGTTTTGTCGTAAAGAAAACTCTTTCTTTGTAGAGAAGCAATTCTGACCATGTGGCAGTAAGCTAAAGGCTTCTCAGGCTTAAGATGTTTTTCCTCTTCTTGGATAGGTTTTTTTCGTATTTTTACTCCAACAAGATGATACTTAAGACCGAGGTACGCTCTTATGGTTTCATCTATTCTCTTCCAGTTAATTTTTTTGCTACTCATTTCCTTTCCTAACCGTAATGGTGAAAACAGACTCATTTTTGGTCACTTGTTCAACTTTGTGTCCTGCGTTTTTGACGGCTACTTCTATGGAGTCCGCGCTTTCCGGGTTGTCCACTAGTATCTCTAGAACCGTGCCTAGAGGCAGTTTAGAGATTGCTTCTAAGGCTTTAACTTGTGTATAAGGGCATACAAACCCTTTAAGATTCAAGTTTTTATTAGGCAATGGCAATCACTTTATTGGTAATATTGCGAATTTGCGTTTGCTCCTATTTTTTCAGTTTTTTCCGTCCCCATTCAATGTTTTCCCAGAGGCGCTCATGAAAGTAGTAGAAGAATATTTGTAGTCCATTAAATGTAATTGTGATAGCCGATGTTTGCGGAAGGTCTCCTGTAAATGCCCACGCTATCAACGCAAGCTCTACGGTTCCGAGCAAACGCCAACTCATGGATTTCACGAAAGACCTTAGTTTACTATCCAAGTTTCTTAACCTCGCAATGCCTCAATAAATCCACGCTTATACAAATGGGTTCCTCCAACTTTTCACAACCTTAGCTACTTCTGGTCTGATTAGCTCATTCAATTCTTCTCCTTTACTAATAGCCTCTCTTATTTTTGTCCCACTAATCTTTAAGCAATACTCAATACTGTGCGGGCAGATTTTCTCATTAACCATGCCGTTACATCTTGTACAGAAAAATACGGAGGGGAAAGCTAAGGGCGTTACACCTAAATCAGGGAATTCATCAAAAATTTGTTGAGCAGCATATGGAGGATAGAAATCTCCAACTCCAGCGTGGTCTCTCCCAACTACGAAATGGGTGCAACCGAAATTCTTTCTAATTATAGCA
>QMYO01000230.1 GCA_003662715.1 Candidatus Bathyarchaeota archaeon
ACTCCTTCGGCGGAACTATAAAGCCCCCTTCACCTTGGATCGGTTCGATAATTATGGCTGCAACCTCGTCAGGCGACAGATGGATGGCAAAGGTGTCCCTTATGTACTCCACACACCTCATGTTACAGGCTGGATATTCGAGTCCAAAGGTGCAACGGTAGCAGTAAGCGTACGGCGTCCTGTGGACGGCTGGGTCTAGCGGTCCGAAACCATACTTGTATGGATGTATGCTACCCGTTAGACTCATAGTAAGACTCGTTCTTCCGTGAAAAGCATATTCAAAGGTCACTATAGTAGGTCTTCGAGTGTATCTTCTTGCAACCTTGACTACGTTCTCAACGGCTTCAGCTCCACTATTAACGAGTACGACCTTCTTTTCGAAATTCCCAGGAGCTATCATCGCCAATTTTTCCGCCAACCTAACGTAGGGCTCGTACGGTGTTACGTGAAAGCAGAGGTGGAGATACCTCTCCAACTGCTCCCTTATAGCTTTCATTACCTCAGGGTTTCTGTGCCCCACGTTGAGACAAGAAATGCCTGTAGCAAAGTCTATGTACTTGTTCCCATCAACATCTTTGATTACTGATCCCTCACTCTCAGCAACAAATATCGGCGTAACATTATAAACCGCTTTAGGCACGTACTTTTCTCGCAATCTCATTAACTCTATAGACTTTGGTCCAGGTGGTGTAACAACGATTTTCGGCACATCTATTTCACTCAACTTTTACACCTTGTTATCATTGCTTTTACAAGTTCATAAAAATTTCGCTTCAGAAGACGATGATAAAAATTAAATCGCGCGCTAATTAAGTAGGTGCAGTTTTTGAATCACCGTTAACTGGAAATTAAAAAGGACAGATTATTAAGTATCGCTAATAATGTAAACAATTTAATTAGGCAGCTCAATTTAAGAGAAGGATTAAACAGGAAAGATGATACTTTACCAAAAAGATTTTTTGACGAGGGATTAAGAACTGGTAACTCGAAAGGTGAAACGGTTCAAAAACAAGAGTTCGAAAAAATGCTTAATAAATATTACAAACTAAGAGGATGGAATAAAGAAGGAAAACTAAAATCGACTAGATTTACCTTTAATATCTCATGGTAACGAAGCTACGTATACTGCATATCTAAGTTAAAAAAGCTGAAACATATTTCTTCATTAGGCTTTGATGAACCTACGTATGGTATCCTCTATGAGTCTCTTCACGTCTCCTTCGGGTGCTATCCTCTTCAGCGCCTCAAAAGTTTCCAAATCAAGCCTTATCGGTATAAGTTGCCACTTCAAAGGCTTCCCAAGGATTTCTCTTACTCTATGCCTTGTCTCCCGTACGCTTAGGTTTTCAGCCATTACCTGCTCGGCTAGGCTTAGCTGCTGTTCTGGTTCAAGCCTTAACAGTGCCTGGCAGTGGCCGGGTGTCAGGGTTCCACGCCGAACAGCTTCCCTCAGCCTTGGATGAAGCCTCAACAGCCGCAAACGCTTAGAAATGTATGGTCTGCTTTTTCCGACTCTTCTGGCTATTGCCGATACAGTTATGCCCATCTCGCGCAGAGCCTCGTAGGCTTCTGCCTCGTCAAGCGGGTCAATGTCCTCGCGGTGAAGGTTCTCGATTAGGCGTGTCTCTAATGTTTCCTCCGGTCCTAAGGGCTCGTCGAGTATTATGGCTGGAACCCTATCTAAGCCTGCCATGCGAGCCGCCCTAAATCTCCTCTCACCAATTAAGAGGCGGTACTTGCCCTCCTCCCCGGTTGGCTCAACTAGGATTGGCTGTAAAACGCCGCGCTTGGCTATTGAGTCGGCCAGTTCTCGCAGGTTAGCCTCGTCTCCGGGAGTCTTGCGGAGGCCCTCATCCAAAACTATGCTGTCCAAATCCAAATAATCAAACCTAACCATACACTTCAACCAAGCTTAATATGAACTTGACAAGTATATATATTTTATATATATATTATTAGTTACGCAAAAGTAATAATTTTTAAGATGGGGTTTGCGATGTCCCACGCGTCTTCTCCCTCTTCATCAGCTGCCTAACCGAATACTCGAACGCGTGGCTCCTGCCGGCGAAAACGCCCTCCTCAACTTTAGCGCGAATCCAGCGCAACACATCCCTGTCAACCGTGATTGAAACCACGCTCTTCGCCAAGCTCAACCCTCAAAACAAAACTAAAGAAATATCTTAAAAGCCTTTCTAAATTTATTTACCTCCTTCTTTGCCCGTTATTCTGCTCAACCTTAACCAAATAGGAAATCTTGCCAGAAAAACATGGATGTCAAGTTCGTCCTCCTCTGAAAGTAAAATTTCGCGAAGTGGCCAGTTCTTCGGTAGTTTCTCAAAAGCAAATTCTTTCAGTTTGCGGATGACGACCTTTTTCGCGTCATATTTCATCTTTTTAGAATTAGAGAAATTGTTATATATATAAGAAATATATATATAGACTATCTCATATATATCATATATATTCAGGATGTACCTGTATGAAATATGCCTATCTGAAGGATACCGATCTGAAAATTCTAAAGGCAATAGGAATTAGGGGAAAGCATGGAAATATATTATTAAAAAAGCTACGGGTATATCCCACTGCACCGTTAACAATAGAATACGGAAGCTCTTAGAAAAGAATTTTATAAGAGAGGCAGGTGAGGAGGAGCTCGAAAAGCCGAAGGGTCTGAAAAGGAAGTTATACGAACTAACCTTCAAGGGTATTTTAGTTGCTCTAAATGAATTGCAGAAAGAAGATGATATAGAAAAGCTTGTAAATAGAAATTCTACAGAAATTTACTTTAATATAGCTAGCAAGTTTCTTGCCGCTGGGCTCAAAGATGATGCTTACTTTTACATCGATTCGCTTAAAGAAAGTGTTTCTAGAGGATTCGTAAATGCAGAGCTCATGGATGAAAGGGATGCCAAGTTAGCTATCTTAATGTTCCTGTTCAAACAAATTAATCAAAGATCAGATTACTTTAAGAAAAAAGCAGAAATGACTGAGAATGAAGGCCTAAGGGAATATTACTCATTATTACTCATTAATGCAACGGATTGGGTCGTGGTATGAAATGGTTTTTAAAGAAGATTTGCCCCAAGAGCTACCTAAAATCTTTGGATTAGTTGAAAACATTTTTCCCGAGCGCGAATCTCAAGAAGCTTAGCCTTAATTTCATTATGAAGTAAGCTTTGGGTTCGGTGCAGAAAGCTCGAGAGAGGACTAATGTCGGAGAGATGTACAAGTTCAGCGGAGGGTCGACGACCGTACCACATTCATCAAATTTATCATCAGGGCCAAGCTGAAGACTACCGGAACAAAGGATTCTAAAATACTACATGGCCCAACCCATAGCAACATTAACCTTTTTTAATCTTGATAGGCAACATGTTTTTTGTGGCGTAACAGAATGAGGAGGGAAGAGCTGGAAAAAGTTGTGACATACCTTGAGAAAGCAATCAAGGAACTAAGTTCGGCGGCCGTAGACGATGAAAGAATTATGTCAAGATACGCGGAACACCGAGTTGCATTGGAGCTAGCGAAACGAGGGCATGTTGTCCAGGTTCTAAACGAAAGAGATGACAAACGAGCGGACATATATCTCCCAGAAGAGGGCATCAAGGTCGAGGTAAAGTCAGGTAAATTCGTGTATGGTTCAAGCTGTGCTTCTTTTGGAAGTGGAAGACAAATCAAAGAAGGCAGATTTGATTTCTGCGTTTTCACACCGTATAATGAGAATGAAATTAAAGAATTTCTTGTCTTTAGCAGAGAGGAGCTAGCAGAAGTTGCGAACAGGCCTAGGGTAAAGTTTGCGAGATTCCCGAATACAAATCCTTGTATACTTATTAGGTGCAATGGCTATGATGACCTCAAAGGTTCGTCTTAAGCCGTTTGGCGAGGAGATATTGAAGATTGAAGAGGAACTTCACAAATATCCCGAGAAATTTAGGGATAAGTGGGACAAAATAACACGAAAATGAGGGAATGCACGCGCCTTAATTAAGAGCCGGGACTATTGATATGTAAAAGGTAACTGAAGTAGTTTTTCTTAGCACACTCGTCGAATTTATTCCAAAGCTGTTAAAAAGATGTCGATCTAACTCATTTCACCTAAAAACTTAGAAGAGGA
>QMYO01000231.1 GCA_003662715.1 Candidatus Bathyarchaeota archaeon
CACGTTTATCCGCTTAGCCACTTTAAAAACCAAATACCGCATGGGCTTCAGCGGCTCGCCCTACCGCGAAGACGGACGAGAAAACTACATCATCGCTTTAACAGGCTTTCCGGTTGGTATGAGCTGGGAGGAACTGATTAGGCTCCAAGTAGTGCGTGAGCCAGCCTTCAGAGTTTACATTTTACGGGACAACAGGGAGAAAATGCGCAAACTCGGCGAGCTACTGCAGATACCGGTTAAAACCCTCATCTTCTGCGATTGGCTGAACTTGGGCGAGAAAATAGCCAAAGCCTTCAACATACCCTTTGTTTACGGAGAGACAAAAGACCGTCTTGACATTATAAGGGAAAGCCAAGCATGCGTTGTAAGCCGCGTAGGCGACGAAGGAATAAGCCTTCCAGACGTCGAACGCGTCATAGAAGTAGCCTTTTTGTATGGAAGTAGAATGCAGGAAAGCCAAAGATTTGGGAGGCTGATGCACGCAGCCAAAGAAGAGCCGGAACACATCATTCTCTTCACGGAAGAGGAGTTTGAGAAGTATCAGAAGAGGCTTTATGCGATAACCGAGCGGGGCTTCAGAACAGAGTTTGTGAGGTAGAAGTGATGGTTAGCAAAGCCTTTAGGAAGTGCGTTGAGCTTGTTGAGGAAATGCTCAGACGAGGCTACACGTTGCAAATTCCCTCTTCAGAGGTTGAAAGATTCATAAAGATAGGCATAGGTGCGGACAAGCGCACGGTAAGAAAGTATGTGCAGATGCTGACTGAAGACTTGGCCTTTCTGAAGGCTGTGGCGAAGAACCCGTTTGGAATAGTCATCTACAGGATAGACGTCCCAACCATAGAGCAGTTTGTCAGCAAACACATGAAAGAGAAGCTTAGACAGTTGAAGCTGAATGACATACGCCTAAAACAGAACAGAGCAGAGGAGGTGAGAATCCAGAAGAGCTGATGAAACTGGCACACAGCCAAAGAAACACCCTTTTAGGACATGGGCTTATGAGAAGCCCCTCCGCGAAGAAGGGGTTGAGAAAACTTAGTGTGTGTGCGTGTGCAGAGAGGCTGGTCAAAACAAAAGAGAGACACTAAACGCTCACGAGACTAAGCGAAGAGATGAAGTAACAAAGAGGTTGGTTAGCGGAGAGGTTGTTACTTCATCAAAAGAAGAAAGCCTGATTCATTAAGAAACAGAGAGAGACTCTGTTGAACGCGTGGAAGCGTGCACGCACACACACACAAACTGCAACAATGGCGAATAGAAGATTTTTCCGCAAGTTTTATTTTTTGAAGGAATTTTTTAGGGTTGAGGAGGAGAAATTGAATTTGAGGAGAATGTTTTCTGGAATTATTTTGACACTGTTGTTAATTGGTATGTTTACGTTGACATTTAATTTTCAATCAGTAAAAGAAAGCGGATATCTTCAAATTTTGGAACCCGTAAACTCAACAAAGGATTCTGGGTTCAAGAGTTATTTAGTCACTACCCCCTCCTCTGCCACCTCGACCAACGATAGCGTCGACCTTATATCCGCTATACCTCCTTGTGGAACAGTATTGCAGCGTGGAACAATTGTGGATTTTGAAGTAACCTTGGCTTACGAGCTGTATTCCGTAGAAGAAGGGTTTGTGGGGTGGGAACTTGCCTTAACAACTGGCAAAGCTGTTGGCTCTCCCCGGGTTAATGTCACGCAAGGGGACGGTACAGTAACGATTGATTGGTCGGTTGATGTGGATTGGATGTATGAATGGTTACAAAATGATACTGTCTACTTAACCTTAGTGCTTGGTTACCGGATAAACGAAACTTGCGATATGCTGCTCGTCTGGGAACCTTTGCTTGAGTGCCCTTACTTTATCGAGTCGATTCCATGGGAAGGGACGGTTTATATTAGGGCTGATGGAAGTATAGATCCTCCAGATGCGCCGATAATAACTTATGATAATATTACATACACTTTGACTGGTGATATTAAAAGTGTTGAGTACGGAATAGTTGTGGAGAAAGACAGCATAATCCTTGATGGAAACGGATACTCGATTCATGGCGAAGGAGCCAAAGATTCTATAGGGATAGACTTGGCTGGAAGAAGCAACATAACTGTTAAAAACATTAGTATCAAAGGCTTTCACTATAATTTCTATCTCAGTTATTCTTCAAATAATAACATATATGAAAATGAAATAGGCCCAAAAGATGGCGTGTGGCTTGATAATTCTTCAAATAACACAATTAGTCAAAATAACATGGTGAATGTTACAGTCGGCATAGGGTTAATTCAATCTTTCAGCAATGCAATTATCAAAAATAACATAATAAACGGAACGGGGATAGGCATCGAGGTGAGTGGCAGCTCAGACAACATTATTAGTGAAAACAATATAACGAACTGTCCAAGGGGAATATGGGTAAAGGCGGGAGATTTTAATTATATTACAGAAAATAACATTAAGGCTGCCACTAAACAAGGTTTAACTTTATCTCAGTCTTCAAATAATACAGTTATCCAAAACAATATAGTTTATAACTACCGTGGCATGTATCTCTATGATTCTTTAAACAACAAAATTCACCATAATAACTTCATCAATAACACTATACAAGTTGATTCAGTAAATTCATTAAATACTTGGGATGATGGTTATCCTTCTGGCGGTAATTATTGGAGCGATTATAACGGGACAGACTTCTACAACGGTGAATACCAGAACGGGACCGGTAGTGATGGAATAGGCGATGCACCATATATTATCGACATAAACAATACTGATAGGTATCCTTTGATAGGGCTGTTTGGGGGGTTAACCAGCGAGGGACAAAATGTGACTGTTTATCCTTCTTCTAATGTTTGTTTAATATTTGAGAACGTAAGTGTTGAGGGGTTCACCACAGTTGATGAGGGGGCAACTGGACCTGATCCGCCGAGTGGCTTTAAATTAGCTGGAAACTACTATGATATTAAAACAACTGCAAATATCACTGGTAAAATAAAGATTCGAATAGTTTACGATGATACCAACATGACAAGCGACGAGGAAGGCAGCCTTTGTCTGATGCAGTGGAGTGAAACATCGCAACAATGGATAGATATAACAACCTACTTAGATACAGAAAATAACTTCATATGCGGTGAAACCCTTCATTTATCTATATTCGCCATTCTGACCTCGTTGCCATCATTACTCCATGACGTAGCCATTACCGATCTAACGTTCTCCAAAACTCCAGCAATCAACGAAACCGTATACATATACGTGACATTAGAGAATAGAGGAAACTTCACAGAAACCTTCACTATGTATTTGAACTATACACGGATTTTCGATCCCCAAATTGGGAGCCAAACTGTGACATTGGCTTCAGGCGAAACTATAACATTAAACTTCACATGGACACCAACCACAAGCGGAAGATACGAAATAAAAGCATACACAAGCACAATCCCAAACGACATAAACCCAGTAGACAACACAAAAACAAGATATCTCTATGTGACTTCAGGTAGTTCAGGTGGCTGGGGTGGCGGAGGTGGCCGATGGGTAATCTGTTTGTGGTAAAATCATATCCTTTCCCTTCCATTTTTTCAAAATAGGCAAACTTTTTGTTTATGCAAGCTAAGCCCTTTTTCACGATTTTATTGATCAACGAATCTTTGTTTAGTGTATTTTTTCTGTTATTAGACTTACGCTCTTAGCGTATACCATGAAGGCTTTCCATCCTTTTCGGCGATTTCTTAAATTAGTGTTTAATTAAAGGTTTGTTTCAGAATTTCTTTTATTTTTCTGGCATGAAAACTGTTGTTGGTGTTAATTGCATGCCTATTTTCCAGCAGAGTGTCAGCTGTGGACCTTTTCTGTTACAAGGCTTAGTTTTTCTGCGTACTGCAAGAACGCCATACGCAAAGTTTCGCTTTCGCTCTGCCCCAGCTTTTCACATATCCTGTCCAGCAATTCTTTGTGCTGACGGCTTAAGACCACCCTTACAATGTGCTTTTTTGCCACTCTTTGACCATCCTGTTGTATAATTCAATTTATGTTTTGAAACATATATTTATTTAGGGCAGAGCTTGGCGAGGCTGGTTAAGGGCTC
>QMYO01000232.1 GCA_003662715.1 Candidatus Bathyarchaeota archaeon
CCTCTGGCACCTATACAACATTATTCTTGAAAACGACATAGTTTACGCAAAAACAACTCGACTGGTGAAACTGGACGAGAACTACGCTCGTCCGAAAAAGGGTAAGAGAGTCTCGCTTTTCCTAGGCGTAAAAGTGATGAAGGTGCTCTGGGACAAAAGCTTAAACCGACTAAGAGTACACGGAATCGTCTATGAAGCACCCGAAGACATCAACGTAACTGGTTCACACCACACCCTTAACGTAGCTCTTAACAAGCCGATAACTGTGGTAAAATCCAGCTGGTCAAAACATCACATCGATAGGTTGTATAGAGCCAGCAGAGCCAAAACGGCGCCCATCATTGTTATGTCGATGGATAATGAAGAATACTGCGTAGCTGTCTTAAGGCAATACGGCATTGATGTTAGGGTTGAGAAAAAAATAAAGCTTCCAGGAAAGAGGGAGGCTGAGAAAAGAACGAAGGCAACACGAGAATATTTCAAAACAGCTCTAAAATCCCTCAAGGGGGTCTGGGTGAACAGTCGCAGCCCAATTGTGGTCATAGGTCCGGGATTTGTAAAGAACGAATTCGTGAAGTACATGAAGAGAGAGGCTTCAGACATTGCAGACGCTGTTATCGACGTGAAAGGCGTGAACAGCAGCGGATTGGCTGGGATACGGGAAGCATTGCGTTCCGGGGTCTTAAGTAAAGCATTAAGACATGTGCGGATTGCTGAGGAAACGAAAGTTATGGAAGAGGTTCTTGAGCGGTTGGGAAAAGGAAAGCTGGATGCAACCTATGGGCTTGATGATGTGAAGAAGGCGATTATGTTTGGTGCAGTTGAAAAGCTGCTCTTAGCAGACGTCACGTTAAGGGAAGCATCCGACGAAAGTAGAAATTTGTTAGAGAAGCTTATGAGAGAAGTTGAGGAAAAAGGTGGACAGGTGATTGTTATCAGCACAGAGCATGAGGCTGGAGAAAAACTGCTAGCGCTCGGAGGCATAGCGGCTCTTCTCCGTTTTCCACTTGGCTAACTCAAAAGTAGTTAAGATTAGGGTTTTTTTACAAAAGTCCTTCGGGTAAAACTCTTCTAATATCTGAAATCTTGTCGAAGTCTTTATCATAACTTATTACATCAACTATCCTGCCCTTGCTGCCCTAACTTTTCTGGCTTCATGCTGAAGTTCTACTCCGCTCTTCTTTATGCCCGCGAGTACGCCTCTAATCGCACCTACTGGGTCATCAGGGACATTAACTTCCTTAAATGTCGCCTCGTGTTCCATCGCCCATAATAGAAAGGCTTCTTCAGCAGCCTTGCTGAGCGACCCGCGTCTGTACCCATGAACCATCATTGCTAAGCGCCTAAACTTTTCTTCCACCTCATCCCTTACGTATACCTTAATTCCAGCCATTTTGGTCACCAATATGCCAAAAGGAATAAAGATATAAAAAACATTTAGATATTACTTCCTCTCTCTATGCCTAGTTTCCGAGCATCAGTTATTTTCCGTAGAGCTTGAGGCGCCTACGGACTGCTGGGTTTTGGTCTGCAAGCTTTTTCAAAACCAACTCAAATGTTTCGTCAGGTGAAAGCTCTCTCTCAATAAAGACTCCAGTTCTACCAATCTCGTCGCGGCGAAGGAGGGCGTGAACGCGGTCTAGCACGGCGTTAAGGGAGACTCCTAAGAGATGGGAAACTGTTTCTTCGCGTCCTACAATGCTGCTTTCAACATGACCTTTAGGTGTGGGCTCAATTAACATCAACCGCTTGTCCACGCCTAAAACACGCACTTCTTTTCTAAGCGTTGATAGAGATGCTTCACCGCTGAACTTGTAAAAGTCTCTCTCCACTTGGCGAAGTTTCACGAGGGGAAAGGAGACGCATCTCTGCTGGTCCACCTCAATGTATCCTTTAATAGCGTAGAAGGGTGTAGCTTGCACAACAACTCGCCGATTGATAGGGATGTTGGCGCGTTCAAGAGCTGTTTCTATGGTGAAAGAGGATGGTGGGTCTGGTAGAAATACGTCGATGTCGCTTTTCTCGGAGACGTCGCCTCGAGCAATGCTTCCATGGACAATAGAAGGTATGTTGGAATAGTCTAGAATCTCCATTATTTGAACTGCCTTAGCTCGCAATTCTTTCAACAGCTTCCAGCGTTTCTCGTTGTAAACCACTTCTGAGCGTTCAGCGCGGGTCACTGGTTTCTTAGCCATCAGTCCTCACCGTAAAAGGGAGGTGTCAAGCCAATTTAGGTAGGAGGGCAAACCTTCTGTTATAGGAAACGCGATTACTTCTGGCACTTCATAACTATGGAGTTCTTTCACTTTTTCAGAAAGTTTTTTGAAAAGGCTCTTTCTCGATTTCATGATGACTAAAAACTCGCTTGCTTTGTCGATTTTTCCTTCCCACCAAAAGAGAGATGAAACTGGACCAACAATATTTGCGCATGCTATTAGCCTTTCCTTTAGTAGGCTATGAGCGATTTTGGTCGCTTCTTTCTTGTCTGAGACTGTCATGAAGACGACGATATACGGTGACATGTAGCTTTCCCTACAAAAACTATAGTAGGGTATTATTAGTTGATTTCCTTTACGAAACAACAAGGAAAACATGGGCTATGTCAATGTGCACGTTGTGTAAGAAGAGAGAAGCCGTTTTTATGCGCTCCTACTCAGGCGAAAGACTGTGCAGAAGATGCTTTTGCAAATCTATAGAAAACAAGGTTAGAGCCACGATTTCTAGGTATGAAATGTTCCAACCCAACGACAAGATTATGATAGGTGTTTCTGGCGGAAAAGACAGCGTAACTCTGCTCCACATACTAGCAAAAATAGAAAAGAATTTTCCAGACGCAACGCTTTGTGCAGTCACAGTTGACGAAGGCATAAAAGGTTACCGAGATGAAGCTTTGAAGTTCGCTGTGGAAAACTGTCGAAAACTAGGCATAGAACACATTGTAACTTCCTTTAAACAAATGTACGGATACGGGTTAGATGAACTTGTAAACATGATTCAAGAAAAGGAATTAACGCCTTGCTCCTACTGCGGAGTGTTAAGGAGACGAGCTTTAAACACTGCGGCGCGAGAGGCAGGTGTGGACAAGCTTGCTATAGCGCATAATCTCGACGATGAAACGCAAACCATGATTTTAAATATTCTACATGGCAATGCCTTGCGAATAGCTCGTGTTAAGCCCGTTTTGGCCGTGGTGCACCCGAAGCTGGTGCCGCGTGTAAAGCCCCTTTGTGAAGTTCCAGAGAGGGAAGTTGCCTTCTACGCTTACTTGAAAAAAATTGAGTTTCAAGGTATTCCATGTCCGTATGCTGGAACCGCGTTGAGAAATGACGTGCGGGCTATGCTGAATAGATGGGAGATGAAACATGCTGGAATGAAGTTCACTGTTTTCAAGTCTCTGGAGAGAATTAGACCAGCGCTGGAAGCCATGGCGGAGAAGGTGAAGTTGCGAGAGTGCAAGAAGTGTGGAGAACCTACTGTTGGAGAGCTTTGTAAGCCTTGTCAAATGCTTGAAGAATTGTCTATTAGGTAAGGTGAAAGATTTGTCCGAAAATTCTTTTTCTTATTAGTTCTAAACTATTGTGAGGACGACTTAGATTGACTGTGCTTTCAGACAAGGAAATACTGCAACATATAGAACAGGGCGAGATAGAGATTACCCCCTTTGAGCCGGCATGTCTTAATCCTGCTGGTTACGATTTGCGTTCCGCCATTGAATTAACAATAAATCCAAGCCAATCTAGGCTGGTGGCTAGTTTGGAAAAGGTTCAATTAGGGTTAAGCGTGATGGCATACCTTTATCTACGTTCTTCTCTCACTCGAGAAGGAGTTATCGGAGGATTCGCTGTTGTGGACCCCGGCTTCAGTGGACAATTGACATTTAACTTTCACAATCTAGGAGAAAACATAGTTAGGGTGGAAAAGGGCGAGCCGATTGTTCAGATAGTCTTCCATAAACTAGGAAGTATGGCAAATAGGGGCTATGCTGGAAAATATCAAAAAAGCGTCGGCATAGTGGAAAGTAAGAGAGCCCAGCCATGTTAAAACATTTTAAGCGGCGGGTCACCAA
>QMYO01000233.1 GCA_003662715.1 Candidatus Bathyarchaeota archaeon
CAAAACACATAACAAGGGCGTGATTGTCGACAGAGAGAAAGTTTTGATCTCCAGCATCAACTGGGGTGAGAACAGCGCAAGAAACAATAGAGAAGCAGGCGTGATTATTGAAAATGACAAGGTGGGGGAATTTTATACTAACGTGTTTTTATATGATTGGAATAGCTCGAATAATCAATCTTCAACTGCATCCTTCACGTATTCGCCATCAAAGCATCAAATTCAACTGACCCTGATGGAACTATCGAAAACTACGAATGGGACTTTGGAGACGGAAAAAAGGCGGAAGGAGAAATTGTAACGCATTCTATATTAGGTAACTCGGAGGTAGAGCCAATAGAGGTTGCAGTTATGCCTGCTTAGGACTGGTTTGGGAAGAGCATTAGAAGAAAATAAATAAAAAAATAAACCCGCATTAAGCGGCTAATTTTTTAACGTTTTCCAGTCAGTTCTTTCTTACTTCGTGCCAAGCTACTACTTACGTCAGGGGTACTATGCCATCACTGTCTCTTATCCACAGAGCCATACCGTCATAGCCTCTTATTGCCATTATCTCGCTAATAATTGTAGTCTCGTTTTCGGATTCAAATTCAAATATGTAATTTCCTATTAGCAAATCGACGGCGCCATCACCTGTTAAATCCCCTGCCGGATAGGCGATTGCTAGCGAATTGTTGAAGGCCTTATTCCAAAGATTTGAGCCATCGCTTCCATCTATGGCAATGATCTCACTAGAAACAGGAACTGGAGCTTCTTCCGTTTCAATTTCTGCCATTTCCATTCTATAAACGCCTACAATACTGTCATCCATGCCATCGCTGGTTAAATCACCAACAGGATAAGCGGTTGCAATGGCGTTGTCAAACCTCCTGCTCCCGAGCTCTTTCCCATTGCTTCCATCCACAGGGCTTATTGTGGTTATGATTGTTTCGTTTATCATGTCGATGCTATATACATGAACCATCAATTCAGTGATGTTATCCCCAGTAAGATCGCCACTGGGAAATGCAAGAGTTACTGCAAAAAGTTCTGTTTTGCTCCAAATTTCTGCTCCATTGTTTCCATCTACTGCGATTATTTTACTATATGGGTATAATTCTATTCCCATTACAACGTCTATTATGACATCATTCGTGCCGTCTCCATTTAAGTCCCCAGCGGAATATGCAACTGCTAACGCGTTGCTAAATGTCAGATTCCAGAGCTCTGTACCATTATTTCCATTTAATGCAATAATCTCACATGTGCTTAACTCTGTAGCTGGATTGTACTTATAAACATGTTGCAACACGTCATCTGCTGAATCTCCATTTAAGTCGCCTGCCGGGAAAGCAAAGCTTATGTTTTGAGGTAAGGGCTGCTCTGGTATTTGTGTGATGCTTACTTTTTCTTTACCAACTTTTTTAATCTCTTCTCTTTCAATCAAACTGAACAAAGACGGCATGTCACATTCTGTCATAGACCTTATGTATTCAGCCTGACTGGCAATTTTTTTAAGCATCTTGCTGATTTCGTTTTGCTCACTGCTTGTAATTGCTTGGTTTGCTGATACCATTGGTATACCAGACAACACTAAAATTGCTACCACCACTATTGCAAGTTGTTTTTTCATCTTTTTCTTTTTCACCTCCTAAAATTTTACAACGACTGTAAGTCGCATATATTTGAAAGGTTTATGCATATAAAAGCTTTTCGGAGATCGAACGATAAACATATCAATGAACATTTTTAGAAGTATGCTAATAATACAGAGGATTTAAATATAAGCTTAATCTAACTATGATCGGCGCACCAAATTCAAACTATAGGTGGTGGTTCAAAATAGAAAGCAAAAACATGATGAAGATATTGGCAATCTCAATCGCCTTGGTGATAGTTGCAAGTGGTAGCGTTGTCACTTCAAATCCAACAAATAAGATATCTGGTTCAATTGGCTCTTTGTCTTCAACCGCTATTTATGTCCCTGGCGATTATTCAACGATTCAAGCGACTGTTGATAATGCGAGCGCTGGAGATACGATTTTTGTTTATAATAGAACGTGCTTTGAACTCATACCTACCGGAGAATACAGAAATAATACTATTATTGATGGCTACTTGAGTGGATCAGTTAGCAGTTTAGAAGAACGCAATTATACTAAAGACGAAGTTGTTTCGGTTGGTTCAAATAGTTTTGATATGAGCTGGGTTACTGCAACAGAATCACGTTGCTTCTTTGACTATGGTCTCTCTTCTTCTGACTTGAATAACATTCTTCCTGCACCGGATCTGTCAACAAAATTCCATTGGGTTAAGATAAAAGGACTAGATGAAGAAAAAACCTATTATTATAGAATTAATTGCTCTTTTAACGAAACAAACAACTTTACAACACTTCCATTGGGGGTTGGAAATTACCTCTTTTCCTTTGCAGTTGCAACTGATATTCATTGGTCAAGTTCTGATAGTACAAGTAAAGTTGGTCATATGTATAATTATAGCAACCAGCTTTTAGCAGACCTGGTCTCAACGATCAATGCGGAAGACGTTAACTTTACTATCTTACTAGGTGACTTAACCGATAATGGTCAATCATATGAGTTTGATAATGTAAGTGAACATTTGAATCACTTAGATAAACCTTTCTATACGGTTATCGGCAATCATGACAAATTTGATGGCTCATGGATAACAAAATGGGCTGAATTATTTCATGAAAACACTACTTATAGCTTTGATTTCTCTGGATGGCACTTTATAGTATTAGATAGTGCAAACGATACTAACCCCAACCAGGGTATCCTTACCAAAGATATTATGAAATGGTTACACGATGATTTAAAAGCACATAATGCAATGCCAACCATAATATGCTTACACTTTTTAGTTAATGAGTTGCCTGAACTTCCGACTATTCCCGGTTGGAGCCCATACATTGATAATAGAAAAGAATTTAAAGACTTATTAAATAATTATCCAAATGTTGTAGCAGTTCTTTCAGGTCATGGGCATTTCAATAGCATTACTTATAATGACAGCGTTGCCTATATTGAAACCGCAAGCATAATACAGTATCCTATCTCTTATGATGTTTACCATGTTTATGAACGTGGCTTTATAAAGACCCAGCATAAGTTATATCAAGACTTAAATATTAGTGAGCTAAGCAGGGAAAAAGCAGTTACATATTTGAATGGTATATTCCCTGGTCTTGGTGACTATTATGTAAACTTCAACTTTGGCACTCTATCTGACAGGTCAGCATGTGTCGCTTCGACAGAAAATTTGATAGGAGAAGCACTTGAATTGTAACACAAAATGAGGTGATATAATAGTGAAAAAAAGTAAATCAAGGGTACTTAATTGCAATGGTTTATGATAAACAGATAATAGAACTGAAAGAAAAAGGGTTTGTTGTAGAGATTTTATACAACAGCGAAAGAGACCTTCAGAAATCCTGTTTTGGACCCGTTCAAGCAACCTCCCAAGCAGGTGTGTCATATCATTCTTACAGTAGTTTGAAAACCGAGCTTCAAAATCTTGAATATAAGTATAGTGGAGATTCTGATGATTGGTTGTACGGTGTTCACAATATTGCTGCATTCACTATTGATTTACGACCAAAAACCTTGGCAGAAGGTGGATTTGTGCTTCCATCGAACCAAATAATTCCCACATGGGAAGAGAATAAACCAGCAGCTTTGTATCTTATAGTAGTGGTTCCAACAGTTGGATATAAAATCACCACCAATTGCATCCTTCTCGTATTATCCAGAAAATCCTGTTGTAAACCGAACAATCACCTTTAACGCATCAAATTCAACTGACCCTGATGGAACCATCGAAAACTACGAATGGGACTTTGGAGACGGCGAAAAGGCGGAAGGAGAAATTGTAACGCATTCTTACTCTTCTGCAGGAAACTACACCGTAAAACTAACGGTGACCGATAACGAAGGAGCAGCGAACTCAACTGCTCAGGTAATCCATGTTGGGGTTGCAGTTGCAACCACGGTCTCAATAAGACCAGGCGCTGGGACAGTGAAAGTTTTTGCTTTCTCTAATCCTTCTGGTTCGACAA
>QMYO01000234.1 GCA_003662715.1 Candidatus Bathyarchaeota archaeon
AACATTACCCAAACAAGTAACAGAAAAAATCGTTAAGGCTCAAAAATCGAAAGAAGCTGAAATCGAAGATTAACAAAATGGAATGGAAAAATGTGGAGTTATTTTGTGGTTTGGTAGTGTCCTTCTAGGTAGACGATGAAGGTTCTTGCCTTATCTGTGTTTGGCAGCGCAAAGTATATTTGTATTTGTTGACCTGGCAATAGTTCCGCGTAAACCTGATCATTTAGGAGCAATTTCCATGTTATCTTGCCGCCTTCTGAGTGTAGGGCTAGGACTGGTGGTGCAGTGTAGACTTGGATGTTTTGTTGCGGTGAAGTGTCTAAGCCTATATAGTCTATTTTGTGTATTCCAGCGAGGTATAAGCGTATTTTGAGTGAGCCGTCTGGATTTGGCAGATAACCGCTTAAATCAACAATTAGGGTTGACCAGTTGTACCGTGTTCTTAGCACTGTCCTGTCTGTCCATTCGCCGTTTTCGTTTAGAGTCTGCACGTGAATGCAGTAGTCCTTCTTCCATTCTAGGTTTGCCCTTAAAACAAGTTTTGCAGTTTGGCTGACATCTAAGTTTCCAAAGTCTATGAGTAGCCATTCGCCTGGGAATCCTTGATAATAGTTGTTATCTGGTTCTAGTAGCCATGGTAGCCAGTCTTGGCCATAATTGTCTATGGCTGAGACTGGCGGGCTAGGATTGGTATAGGTTAGGATTTGGCCTTCTGGCGTTAAGGCAACATTAACATCGGGAGGGTGATCTACTGCTAACAACTTTACTTGGTCTAGATAGGAGTGTTCATTTTCGAATTCGCTGAGCATGATGGAGTAAACTGAGAAGCGGCTACCAGCATAGTATGGAATCATAGAATGCTCAAGCCTATAATAGTCTTCGACGTCGGAACCTCCGCTAACCTCAGACAAACCCAAAACATTATTGTCAAGCATGTAGCCAGAACCATTCCAAGTGTAAACGTAGGGGCAACCGCCTGAAGGGGGAGGATTGTATTCTTTCTTGTAGTATGCAATGATTGTTATATTCGATTCTACATTTAATGTTCTCCTGTTATTTGTTTCACCGTTTTCCCAATGCTGAAATGTATATTTATAGTCTCCTATCTGCAATGAAGCTTTGGCTATAATAGTGTGTGTTCTAGGAAGAACTGCCAAACCGTTTATGGGAGAATAATCCCAATACGAATCAACCCATATCATAACGCCGTTGAAACTACTTCCGCCTAAAGTTTTAGTCAACACAGTCAACCTAGGAGCAGGATAAACATTAATAACAAGTCTATAAACACCATCTAGTTTATGTCCTCCTGGCCAGTCACTCCATGTCACATTTACGTACCAATCTCCGCCAGATTTCGCCAAATATTTGATTTCCTCCGTTGAGTTGCCACCGTGGTTTGAACTTTCTTTACAATTACCACCTGGGTTATAGAGGTATAAATCAAAATTCGCACTTCCTGGGGGAGTCATAGATATTTCAATTACATAATCACTTGCGGGTACATCAAAACTGTAAATATCTGCACGGTCAGCTGTGTCGAGACATCCATAGTGCGTCCCTAATGCTACATTTTTTGCAGTTTCAAATGTTTGTCCTATGTCTGGTGTCATTGTTATCGTTACTGGGTCTGTATAGAGTGTTTGGTTTCCAAGGCCGTCTACGTAGTAAACTAATTTTCCTTGTATTGTAATTGTGTGGCTTAGTCCATCGCTGTCGCGGAAAATCCAGTCTATTGCTGTTGCTAACCAAGCGTCAACCGGCCAGTGTCCTTCTCGGTAAAGGGGCTTGTAAGCTGCCGAAGCCAGAATATATGCAGTATTTTGATCATATCCAGCATCTTTCGCTTCTAGATATTGTGCTGGCCATGTGGCCTTTGCTGCTTCTGCTGCAAGTTCAACAGTCAATAACAAGATTGAAAGTGAAAGACCTCCCAATGGGTCTATAGTGTCCGCTGCCTCAGTCATTAAAAGCGTTAAAACACCCATGAAAGCCTTATCATACATGGAAAGAGGGTCATTCTGTTGGGTTAACCAGTTAATGTTATATCCTCTTGGCTGATGATGTTTTATCGCTATTTCGGCGTTTATATCTTGTTTTGAAGCTATTATTGACAGTTCCCTTATTTCAGGTGAGGGGGCATCTGGGTATAGCTGAACGCTTTTTCCATTTAGAGGCATAGGCACCATTGTTCCAATGGAACCTTCTTGATTCTCCACTCCCACAATAGCTGAGTCGCTTACACTCTTATATAAAAACTTAATCACATTTTGGCCTCTTGCATAAGCGTAACTAGCAGGGTAGCCACCGACATGGCGATTTTCTATGACCACTTCAAAAGTTTCTCTTGCTCCATTAGCCTTATTTAGAACATTATACCATGCTACAATGAAAACTTCATCACTTTGGTTCCAGTATGTGATCTTTCCACCTGATGGATCTAAATCTGTCCAGTATACAGCAATTACCCCGTTTGGCTTGTTAAAGTTTGGCAAATAGTGCGGATTAGGACTTGTAGACTCTTCATTAAAGCATAAGAATCCGTTACTTGAAACCCAAACTCGCGTATATGTGAAACTTGTGTTTTGCGCTCCGGGGCCACCGTAAAAGCGCACGTAAAAAGGAATATTGATCCATACACCGTCATCGTCACCTGTAATGCCTGTATCTGTGAGCTCTGAAGGATCATACCATTCGTCAAGGCGGTTCTTTTGAAACACATACCTAATGCCCTTTCTCGTGTTGGCAGTAACCACCGTACGAAGAGCAACACCATCTCTGTCCCCTTCATATCCCTGTTCTTCATACTTCCATATTTCAACTCCCAGCCCCACCGAAGCGTATTCGTCAGTTCCGTATCCCTCCACTCTCTCAGGAGGCTCAACATTATAGTCGGTTGAATTAAAATGTATGTCCTTTTGTGGTCTGTCCATACTCCAGTAGGATTAATAGGATGTTTGTGCGTGTACCTCAAGTGGTGGTAAAATTGGAATAAAACTTAGTGTTATTATGGCTATGATTATTATACCTTTAACTTTTTTCATTATTCATTCCTCAAAAGGTTTTATGTCGAGTTGGTATATTCCGTCGCATTTGTGTCCTGGCCACAGTGTGAACTCTATTTTTATATAGTAGATTCCCGACGTGTTTGGAGCGTAGGTTATTGTTTCTTTTTGGTTCTCCAGCTGAGTTGAATTGGCTACCTCTTTGTAATTTTGGTCGTATAAGCGCAAGTCAAAGTTTGCATCTGCAAGTATGGTTAGGTTAATGAAGACCACCTCATTATTCTCCAAGTTTATAGCGTAGATGTCAGCGCGGTCAGCAGTATCTAGGCTGCCTAGGTGTTTGCCGGGTTGGATGTGTTTTGCTGTTTTGAATGTGTTTCCTATGTCCTTTGTGATTCTGAGTTTTAATGGGATGACTATTTTTCGGTAGGCTGTTCCGTTGCAGTGGATTGTAGCGGTGTTTATGACGAGTTGGTGGTCTGTGGCGTTGCTGCTGGATTCTGGAAATATCCAGTTTAGGGGCACAAGAATGGCTGCAGTAGAACTGTCAACTTCAAATTTGTAGTAAAGCTGGTTTACGGTTGAGTTATGTTCCAAAACTGAAACGTTCCACATTTGCACGTAGTAGTATTTGCCGTCAAGAATCGTGGATGAGTTGTCAACACTACACTCAAACTCGACGGAATAAACAAAGCCTTGAAAAGCTGAGGTGTTAATCCACAACCAAACCTCAACATAATCTCTGTTACCAATAAAGCCCTGCTCACTATACTTCACAGAAGCCGTCGACACATTAACCAGCACACCTTCATCCCGATAACTGTTTGCCACCCCCGGTGCATCAATATCTTTAGAGGGTCTGTCGAATTCCAGAACGGCAGGTGACACCTTAATCGTCTCAGCCACTACAATACTATTTTGCTGAAACATCAAAAAGCCTATGACAAACACGGTCGGAATAACCACCGCCAAAAGAGCAACACCAACATACCTTCGTCTACTCTTCATTTTCCATAACCTAACATACCACTTCTACTGACAATACAC
>QMYO01000235.1 GCA_003662715.1 Candidatus Bathyarchaeota archaeon
AGGCGGATGAGACGGTTGTAAAATTGGAAGAAAGCGAATTCGGTGAATCTGGGTTGAACGGGCATAATGTTACAAGTTGCACCCACCACATTGGGGTCGTTGAATATTTCAAGCACTTTTTCCACAAAATTTGATGGAGGGTACACGTCTGCATCAAGAAACACTACAATGTCTCCGCTTGCTTGTCTAGCGCCGTAATTTCTTGCTTTTGAGATTCCGCGCTCTTTTATTTGATAGGTCTTGTCCGTGAAACGTTTCGCAACCTTAACTGTGCCGTCTTCGCTTCCTCCGTCAACCACCACAATTTCTATGGAAGGCTTTACTTTAACAAGTCTGGATAAAGTTGCCGCTATGTATTTTTCCTCTCGAAACGTTGGAATAACCACAGAAACCTTTGAAGTTGTCATTGTCTGCATTAAGCTGTCGCCCACAATTTTCTTTTTAACCTTCTTGCATGTAATAAAGAGTAAGGTTACACAAAGCCTAGCTATGCTTCGCCTAAAGCACGCCACAACTCTTCTTTTACAGGCTTGGAAAGGTCAAGTTTGGTTCCGTCACGTCGGAAAATATATGACCCCTCTTGCTTATCTACTGTTTTGCCAATCACCGACGCTTGAATATCCTTTTCCTTAAGAGCATCCACTATTTCTTCAGCTTTCTCTGGTTGCGCTGAGATTATTAGTGAGCCAGAGCTTATGGTTTTAAGCGGATCAATGTTTAGGGCGTCGCATACCGCCTTAGTCTCCTCATATATGGGAATTCTTTCCTCGTATGCTACTATGCCTAGATTGGATGCCCACGCAATTTCTTGGAGGCATGCAGCGATTCCTCCTTCAGTAGCGTCATGCATTGCGTGGACTCCCCCAACTTCAATGGCGGTTAAGGCGTCTTCCACCACGCTGATTCGTTTGATGAATTTCTGAGCGTTCTGAATAAGGGATTTGCCAATTTTAGTTTCTAAGAGTTCAGCTAATTCCGTTGAGAGGATGGCTGTTCCTTCAATTGCAGCGCCCTTGGTCACGATGATGCTGTCACCGATTTTTGCTCCGCTGGAACTTACGAGTCTTTTCTTTTCAGCTTCTCCAAGGGCTGTTGCAATGAGGATGGGTCTTTTAATGCCTATGGTGAATTCGCTGTGGCCTCCTATGATGGCTATGCCAAGCTTTTTTGCAGCTTCGTCAATTTGACTTGTTATATGTTTCAGTTGTGTGGAAGCGATGTTTTGAGGGAGAAGCATAACAACCAACATCCATAAGGGCCGAACTCCTCGGGTTGCAATGTCGTTAGCGCAGATGTTAACAGTTAACCAGCCAATGTTTTCTACAGCGCCTGTTATAGGGTCGGAGTGAATAACAAGAGCTTTGTCTTTAAAGTCGATTACAGCAGCGTCTTCACCTATTCTAGGACCAACAATAACACGGGAGTCAGAAGCTCCTAGACAGCCGAAAACCACTTGTTTCAGAAACTCAGGATCAAGCTTACCAACCGGCAATGAATGATGAATCATCTTTTAAAGTCTCCTAAGGCTAAACGTTAGCAGTTAGGCGTTTATAACTTTAATAATTGAAAGAAAGTGTTAGGAGGCTTTGAGAGAAGGCAGAGCACGCAGTACTGCGCGCACTACTGGAATTGAAACGATGAGACCTATAAGCATTTGACCAATGTTTATCGGAATCTCAGCTATTGCTGCTACACCTAGGAAAAATTGTTGATAGAGGAAATAACCGATAACCATCTCTAAACCTCCAACAAAAATTACTAGGATAAGCCAACCGAATTCAGGTTCAAAAGCAAATCCCATTAAAGTAACTGACAAGACAGCTAAAGCTCCCAGCGCATACCAAAATTCCGGTGGAATAAAGATTAAAGTAGGATTTTCAGGTGCGGGGATTCCAAGGTAAAGTTCCACTGTGCCGCTGTAGTATAGTGAACCGACATAGCCTAACAAGACTCCTGCAACCAAGCCAACAGCGAATGTAAAGGCTTTCCATTGAAAATTAGAGCTGAACTTAGGTCTCTTGCGACCGAGAAAACCAACAATGCCTCCTTCACATGCTTTTATGACAAGAGTTGCTGGCGCATAATAAGAGTAGCCTAATAAGACATCCGCAACCATGGAGCCTACGCCTCCAGCGAAAGAGCCAATCAATGGTCCGAAAAGTAAGGCTGTGATATACACCATGGTTTCGCCGATGTTAAAGAAGCCTCTTGTGCTTGGGACATAAATGGAAAATATCATGGTTGCCACTGTGACTAATGGTGTAAAAATGGCGGTGATGGCTAACTGAATAGTGGGTCTGAGGGTTCTGGACATATAGGTTCACCTAGTATAGTTATAACTTGACTAAATGTTTTTTATGTTTTTAAAACTTTCGGAAAAATCAAATCAGCATTTTTAGTTCATTAATAGCCCGTAAAGCTCTTTGCCCACGCTTCGTGATTTTAAAGTATTTCCTTCCCTCCCTTTCATAAGCAGTTACCAGTCCTCTCTCGGAAAGGTCGTTTAGATGTTGATAAACAGCAGCGCGGGTCATGGTTTTTCCAAGCTTTATCCATAAGTCATAACCATACGCGTCTTTTCTGCTCAGCATACGCAAAATTTTCTCTTTTGTACTTAACTCCAACCCTACCACAGCGGTTTTTCGCTTTTTCGCCAAAGCTTGGAGGACATCTGTTGCCTTCAATCCGCTTCCGGTTATGAGACTCACCACTGTGTCTTTCTTATCGATAATGCCTTGATAAGCCAGCTTTTTCAGAGCAGCTATGGTGGCGGAGCTCGCTGGTTCTGCGAAGATTCCTTCAAGTCTCGCAATTTCCTGTTCAGCAATAAAGATTTCTGAGTCTGATGCTGTAATGGCGACGCCTTTAGATTCTGTTATTGCCTTGAGTGCCCATCTTCCGTTGAGTGGATTCCGCACGAGGATTCCAAGAGCGTGTGTAGAAGGCTTTGGAATGCCGATTGGTTCAGATTCATTCTTTAGATAAGCGTTGACTATGGGTGCGCAGCCTTCTGCTTGCACGCCCACCAGCTTTGGCAACTCATCAATAGTTCCAAGCGCTTGCAGTTCTTTGAAGCCTTTCCAGATGGAATGTATGGTTCCGCCGCTTCCTATCGAGATGATAAACCAGTCGGGTACTCCAAATTGTTCCACAATTTCGTAGGCGATGGTTTTCTGAGCTTCAATGGCTAGTGGATTCAGCTCTGCAGTAGCTTGATACCAGCCTGTTTCTTTCGCTAAGGATTCAGCTCGCTCAACGGATTCATCAACGATTTCTCCGTGCTCTTCAATGAGAGCATCGTAGATTAACATCTGAGCTAACTTGCCCATGTCAACGTTTCTGGGAACAATAATATGGCAGCTGAGTCCTGATTTAGCGGAGTAGGCGGCTAAAGAAGCGCCTAAGTTTCCGTTTGAAGCACATATCATGGAGTCATGGTTTAGGTCTTGCGCATTAGAAACCATCAAAGTGGCGCATCTATCTCTAAAAGAGTTTGTGGGATTCCGAGTTTCATCCTTCAAATACACCTTGCTTAAGCCAATTTTTTCCGCTAAGCGCTCAGCCCGTTGTAAAGGTGTGCCGCCCTCTCCCATACTTACAACATTTTTGACTTCTGGAAGAAGAGCCCTATATTTCCAGAAGGTGAAAGACCCATGAAATTTTACCTCGCCTAATTGTTTGAAATCATAAGTATATTCCAGAAGTCCATTGCATTTCTCACACTTGTAGATGGGAGGATACTGCTCGAAAGTTGCTGAACAAAGACTACACCGCAGAACTGCCATGCTAAATGAGCTCCCGTAATATAGAATAGTGGTTTCCCAACTTTTCTTTATCGGTTCATTTAGTAAATGTTTATGAGAAACCGATACAAGTTGTAATGGAGGATGAGCTTTTGAACATAAGCGAACTGAAGCCTGGAATGGACCACGTGAACCTTAGGGTAGAAGTGTTAAACGTTTCAGAGCCTAAGCAAATCATCACAGGCACAGGCATAAAACATAACATACTTGAAGTAGAGGTAGGGGACGAAACAGGTTCAATAA
>QMYO01000236.1 GCA_003662715.1 Candidatus Bathyarchaeota archaeon
AGGCCCCCGCTAACGCCTACAAGGATTATAGGCTTCTTTTACGAAGAGATTTAGCCTTCGCAGAAAGAATACTCTTCTTGAGACGATTAAGAATACGCCATGCTCTCTCTATACGCACAATATAACTATCCACCTTAGAGTCACTAAAAGACAAATCATTAACGAGAGTGCTTTGAAGAAGACTAAGCTCCTCATAAATCTTCTCGAATATCTCTTTGTAGTCTTTCTTTGTCCTAGGCAACTTCTACGCACCCCCACCCAAAAGCATCGTAGCGATGCCTAATAAATCTTTTCCTGATGCTACGAACGCATCAAAATGATGCACAATAACGTAAGCCAGAGTAAAACTCACAATCCACTCAACCATCTCATTACCTTGAGGGATAACCTCCCCCTTCTCCAATAATGAAGAAGGAAGAGGTATCCCTGGCAAAATATCCAAAAAAAGCCTGACAGGTTCGGGAACGCGGAGACTCAACTGCGCCCAATCTAACCCCTGTTTGATAATATAAGTAGTTCCTATAACCGCCACAATCTCAAGCGGATTAACCTTAGACCACTCAAGAAGTTTATCAATCCACTCCTTGAACATCAATCGAGTACCAAGTTTAGTTTTGAAATAAAAATGAGCCTTAGCCTTTAACTCAGCAAGAGTCTCAGCCTTACGTATCTCACGTGCTTCTCTACGCTTAGTTCTGAGAAGTCGTCCTCTTGCCATTTACTTCACCAACAAAGAAAGCCAGCATAGCGCTAAGTATAGCAACCCCCGCTGTGGTATCTCCCTTAGCAAGAAGTATTAAAGCACCAGTGCCCGCAAAAACTCCAGCCATCATTCTAAGCATTACATGGTTTTTCAAGCAACAATCCTCTCCTTCAAGGCTAAATACCAATACGAGGTTCCTGTCTTAGCTGCGTCTGCACCCCAAGTTATAACGATTTTCTGGCCAGCAAAAATAGGAATAGGGTAAGCTCCATGTCCTAAAGTATTGAGAGTTTCAGTCCCCTCAAGTCTAGGCAGTTCAACCTCTCCACCAGACGCAACCGACTCGTCAGCCAAAGTAGCCAACGTATTACCATTTGCATCTTTGATAACTACAGAAATATTAATCGTAGCACCTGAACCGTTGTGTATTCTTCCCCAAAACAGAATATATTCCATGCTAGAAGGAACTGTAATCTCAACAGTATCAACACCCGTAGTCATAGCCTTGCTCTGTCTAGTCGTATAAACTGGTTGTCCTTCGTACCAATTATTGCTCATCTTTCCCACTCCTGATAGATTGCACCGTATTTAATCACATCACCTTGAGAAACCCCTTTCACGTACCAGTAAAGACCATCGCAAGTTATTGGGTATTCACCTCTAAAAGTTCCCCTAGTTCCCATTTTCTGAATGTTCTCTAAAAGAGAAAAGGTTTCGTTACCAATAAGAAAACCCATTGCTAGACGACATTTATAACCATCAACTGAAGTGTTTATTACTCGCATCCACTTGATTTTTATCAGCCGTGGTCTTCGTGAAAAAGTATCTTTTATGTAAACATAACCGTTAGACGCTTCGCTAGCCGTTACAGTATGTGATTTCCAGCCCGTATATTTATCTCTGCTCCACCCCACCCTCCAACCCACCATAAACTCCGTTTAGGCTACTCCACGATTAGCAGAGAGACTATGACATCTTCAAGTGCTTCAGAAGCCTTCAGCTTTACTGTTACTTCCTCACCGGTCTTGTAGGGAATATTAACGTCAATCTCTTCAGTGGGCATTGAAATACCCGAATCTGTCCCTGATATACCTACAGTTCCACCAACCGCAAACTCAAAAGGCCCACTCAATCTCTTGAACTCAAGGTATAATATAGCAGTTGTAGCCTTATCAACCACACCCTGGTAAGCACAGAATCGTATTTTCTTTATCACGCCGTTCTGAGGGAAGCTGTATGCTGAGCCGATTTTGTCCTTATTGTCCGCTGTTACAGTTGTAGGGCCAAACGCTATGCTTCTACTAATTGGCATCTATCACATCCTCCTTAATATACCTCCAAGTTTTTGTACGGCGTAAGTCATCGCTGTGACCGCAAGGAACGGCGTCCACGCTTCAGCGAGAACGCTCCAATTGAATTTGGGGTCATTGACGTTCTCAATGCCAGCATAGGCCGCTATTCCACCCAGAAGCTGGTTTCTGGGTTCACTGTATGCTCGAAGACCATAAGAGGCTCCACCGACAAAGAACGAGCCGACTCTAAGCCACTTGAAGATAGTCCGCATGATGCTCTTCCCGCCCCCATTCTTCTTTTTATTTTTCTTTGCCAACTTATTCACCACTCTTAGTGGTGAATATTCCTATATTTAAACTTTTCCTAACTCAATGTCAAGAGTTTGCTCCGCCTCTTGACCTATTATCTTTGGCATATACTGTTGAGCGTATCCGGCGATAAGTTGCATTAATATGTCTTCCATTTTCATCTTCTTAGGTTTTAAAGCATCAAGACCCATTCCTTGCTTGAAACCATTGCCTATAATTCCACCTAACATATAGAGACGCTTCTGAACTTCTTGATTTTCCAGAATATCGATAAGGTTTTCTTCAAGATTTTGCTCAAAACCATTAACTTTTCGTATAGTGTATATGGTTGTAAACGTCGTTAAACCGGCAATAAACAAGAATATAGCGGTCTCAAACATATTATTCACCACTATCAGTGGTTACAAATCATTTATAAATATGTTTCGGATATAAAATTATGCGGAGAAAAGCCATGAGTCATCTAAAAGAAATAATGGAATTCTTGGACAGAGTCTACTCAGCAGACCTACAAACAAAGATGGGCGCATTGGTCTTCATTCAAGAACATGGCAAAGAAACAGTAAAAACGCATTGCTATGGACATGGAAAAATCAGATGGTTTGGCATACTAGAAGAGCTTAGAAAGGCTATGAAGGCTGGAATAGATGAGTGCGAATCCTAAAGCGTGGATAGAAAAACGACGTGAACGATTTGAGTTTCCAGAACCAGGAAGAACATATACCATAAACATGCTGAGAGTTCCAGAACGACATAGACTAGGAAAATACGAGAAATGGCTAATCTTTCCAACACTTGGACACGCACTTAGCTTATGGGATAGTCAGCTTGACTTTCTCATCGATGAACTAATGGGACATTTCGGCGAGTCTCGATGGCCCCCACAAGTTGATATCGTTTTCGAGAAGACTCCAGAAGGTTACTTGGTTCCGAGGGTTGTCGGATGAAAGCAGAGATACGCCTTAAGTTTCCCCCTTTTTTTTTCTCTATGAGTTTCGGGAGGTATAGAGAGAGTTATGGGATTTGTAGTATTGTTAAGGATGAACCCTCTAAACACCATCTACTTCTTGATGTTGATTGTAAATCTCAAGACTTCTTGGATTATCTTAAAGAGAACTATCCTAATGTTCCGAAGATTGTTTATAGCACTAAGAACGGCTATCACGGTATTATTGATTTACATCTGTCTCTCCGAGAGGTGTCCAAACATATTATTCGTTGCCCTTTCACGGATATTAATTGGTTCGCATTAGGTCTTAAACGTGGCTATTGGTATCTAGAATACAAGACCCATCCAGTTTTTTTGTTCAATATTCCTGATTTGACTTTTATGAGGGTTGAAAGAATTGAATAAATGGGATAATCAAGATAAATACGAACCAATTCTTTGCCCTAAATGTGGAAGTCACTGTGTTTGTTATAAAGAGAAAGAATCAAACATAATCTATTGTGTTTGCCCCAAATGTAAGGAGGACTGGGTGGACTGTGCCTAAGGAGAGTCCTGAGCCTCCTGAAGAACTTCTTGAGCGTGAAGGTATTTCTGAGGAAGAGTTTTGGGAACAGATGTATGAGCGTTACGGTTTGACTAGGGAAGAGTTTTGGGAAATGTATTGGGATTATGTTCGTGAGGTTGGAAAAGAGAAGGCGGATGAGTATTTCTTTCCTGAATTTGAAGAGGAAGAAGAAGAGGCGGCGATGAAGCCCGAACCCGACGAAGGGGAAGAGGCGGAGGGCTGGTA
>QMYO01000237.1 GCA_003662715.1 Candidatus Bathyarchaeota archaeon
ACTAGGGGGACCGCCGCCGATAAGGCGGAGGAAGGAGTGGGCCACGGCAGGTCAGTATGCCCCGAATCCCCCGGGCCACACGCGAGCTGCAATGGCAGGGACAATGGGTTTCGACCCTGAGAGGGGGAGGTAATCTCTAAACCCTGCCTCAGTTGGGATCGAGGGCTGTAACTCGCCCTCGTGAACATGGAATGCCTAGTAATCGCGTGTCATCATCGCGCGGTGAATACGTCCCCGCTCCTTGCACACACCGCCCGTCGCTCCATCCGAGTGGGGTCTGGATGAGGCATGGTCCTTTGTGGCTGTGTCGAATCTAGGCTCTGTGAGGAGGGAGAAGTCGTAACAAGGTGGCCGTAGGGGAACCTGCGGCCGGATCACCTCCTAAGTTAGAAAGCAGAGAGTGGATGGAGAAAGGAGAAGGGAAAAAGCGCCAAGCCACCACTAATTCTACTTTTCTAAAAATTAACAGGGTAGTGGTATTGTTGTTTTTTGATTTTCTTAATGTTGATTATAGAAATCTACTCAATCGCGTTCCTTTTTTATAATTGAAAAACTCTATGCTCTCCATTTCTTTTATGAAAAATGGAGAAAACCTCAATTTCAGGGATAAGCGTAAGTAGTTCCTTTTCGAGTTTCTTTACTTGAGGCGATGCTTGAAGAATGAGATTGAAGCTGCTTTCAGTGATTTCGGGATAAAATTTGCCATGGGGATTTCCCTCTGAATGCACTTCAGCCATAATTCTTAGTCTAGGTCTCACCGAAGCGCCTTCTATGATTTGGGATTTTGCTATTATGGTTTGGTCAGTAATGTGAGAAAGAGTTTTCTTAACTTTTTCTAGTGTATCTTGAGAAATCTCTATTTTCTCCTTCTTTAAGTGTGCCCGTAGAACGTTTAGAAACATTTGATAAAACAAGTGTTCTTTAGGAATAGTCTCAAAAAAGGAGCCGTCAACTATGGAAACTTTCACTTTCTTGCTTCCTTTATGCGTCCTTACAAGATAAAAACATCTTCTCTCAAATTTGAAATAACGTTCATCAAGTGCGAGTTCACCATCCATAACTTTAGCAATTCTTGAAACTAGGTTATTACCGTTAATTACATCTATTTCTTCAAGGCTTTTATATTTAGTAGGAATTGTTGAGTTAAAAGAAGCAATATTCCCACCTTTCGAATCTTTTAGCTCTATCAAGCTACCGTCAATATATCTTTCTCCATGCTTCTTTACTTTAAATAGAAAGTCAGGAAACTGTTGCGATTCTGAATATAGTATTCTCTTTTCTATCCCTTGATTTTTAAGTTGATCTACGCTCAAGTTGCTCCAGAAATCAAAGCCATATATTTGTTTAGCATCTTTGCGATTATCGATATAAGCCAAATCATCTCCACATTTTCTTATCACAAACTCTTCTAAAGGGGAATGGAGGTTAATTGTACCCTTCTTCAAATTGGTTGCTAGTCTAATGAAAAGACGCGCAGCATCAATTATAGGCATTAAAGAAGTCTCCTTTGCTCAG
Source organism: Candidatus Bathyarchaeota archaeon (assembly GCA_003662715.1). Next base: position 1,516 of record QMYO01000237.1, read on the forward strand.
TTATAACGTCTTTTAGTTGCCAGATTTCTCTTAAATTCGGCGTAAATCGGTAGTAATTGTAGTATTTAGAGATAGCATCGGAGGGTCTTAAGAATTTCAATCGTTTCTTAATAATTTTAACATAATCAGGGTCTATTTCTATTCCTATAGAATTCCTTCCCAATTGGTACGCAACTACTAAAGTGGTTCCTGTTCCAGCAAGAGGGTCTAATACCGTGTCTCCTGGTAGAGTAGATGACAAAATTATTCTTAGGAGCAATGCTACAGGACTCTGTTGTGTATGAATTCTGTTTCCCTTACTGTCTCTTATTGCTTCATTCCCAGCAAAGTATCCAGAAGTTAACTCTCTAATATCATCCCATACATCTGTAAGGTAAACTCCATTTTCTCTTTTATATTTATGTTCGGGGAGTGGGGGCAGGTCTATACGTAATTTGTTGAAGACCCGTGGTTTATCACCCTTAGTAGCATAAGCAATGATTTGATATTGTTTGGAAAATCGTGAATTGCATGGAACAGCAGATGTCTTTTTCTTCCAAATAATGAGGTTTTGGAATTTCCAACCTGTCTTTCTGAGCACCTCTAATACTTTTTCAGCGTTTTTTTCTCTTTGCATGAAATAAATGGCTCCACCATCTGCCGTAGCCTCATATACTTTATGCAAAATCTCCTTCAACCAATTCCAGTATTTCCACGCGGGCTGATTATCATCAAAAAATCGGTAATCTTTCCCTTGCCTATAAGGAGGGTCAAAAAAAGTGAGATGAATATTATTAATAGAGCCTTCATTAAGATACTTGAGACAATCTCCTTCGAGCACTCTGTAACGTACATTTGTTTTACTTTCTAAGTTAGGATTAGTTAGCATAACATCCTCTTGTTGTTTCATTTCAGAGACAGCGCATTCTTGTTTACTTACACTCGGTGTAACTTGGTACTCATTATCAGTTTTGCTGAGTTCTACCTTCATGCCAATTGAGAATCTGTTTTTCAGATATGATGACCAGAGTCTTCCATATTTGTCAAGTCTCGCTGGGTTACCATTTAACATAGTAGAGCACGGCAAAGGCGTATTTCCAATCAATTCCAACCTATTTTTAGCTGGAATTTGGATAAATCCTCGAAGGACTTCCATCTTTTTAAGAACCTTGCTTACCATCTTCACACGCTTCTCTTTACTGATTTCTTTTCTAATTAGTTTTTTGCGCTACGTCTATGAATCTTTCTTTACGCACAAAGGACGACTGCTCTGTTTTGTTCGACAATCCATTTTTCCCTTTGTCAGACAATACAGACAAAGCAACGTTAGATTTATTAGCTACCCTTTAAACACTCTATAATTGCAAAGACGCCTACATTCTGGCACATGACTTGCGCGCGCAACAACATGCAATCCTCAAAGCCCACACAGCATTGAGGATGAAGGGTGACGAAAAGTAAGCCTAAATGCTTACTTTCACAGCCACCATGCATAGGCCCATAAAAATAAACCCTTTACAACGCTAAACAGACACCCACCAAAGTAAGCCCGACATGACACGCCGTCTGGAGGATGGCAAGGCTTGAACGCCGAAGAAGGGCGCGACAAGCAGCGAAACGCCCCGGGTAAGCGCATGCAGCTGTAGAACCGGGGATACCCGAATGAGACCTCTCACCGAGGATTCTTCGGAATCCAAGGTGCTCCCACATGGGAGCGGGAACCCCCTGAACGGAAACATCTTAGTAAGGGGAGGAAAAGAAACCAAAACGGGATTCCCCCAGTAGCAGCGAGCGAAAAGGGAAAAGTCCAAACCGAATCTCGTAAGGAAACTTACGAGAGATGTAGAGTTGCGGGCCCAGCCGCCTTCTCACCGGCTAAGCCGAAGTGGCCTGAAAAGACCCGCCATAGACGGTGACAGCCCGGTAGGCGCAAACCGGAAGAAGATGGGCTGGAACCCCAGAGTACCACACCTCGGTTTAGGTGTGAAAAGCTGGAAGCCACCAACTTCCAAGACTAAATACGTTTCAAGACCGATAGCGCACTAGTACGGTGACGGAAAACTGAAAAGCACCCCGGAAGGGGGGTGAAAAGCGCCTGAAACCAGACGGTTACAGACGTGTGCAGCCCAGAAGGACAGATCCCTCCCAAAGGAACCTGCGGCAACGCAGCAGTACGAGGGAGGAGGACCAAGGTTGCACGCTCCGTCTCGAAACACGGGCCGGGGAGTTCACGGTCGTGGCAAGCCTAAGAGCAAATCAAGCTCGTAAGCGTAGGGAAACCAAAAAGCGCACAACTGGCGCAAGCCAGCCAGGCGCTGGGTCTGAAAGGGCCCGAAGTCACGGCTGTGACACTAGAAACCGGGCGATCTAGCCCTGGGCAGGTCGAAGTCAGGCGAAAGCCTGGTGGAGGACCGAAGGGGTACTGACGTGCAATTCGTTCCTCAGACCTGGGGCTAGGGGCGAAAGACCAATCTAGCCCGGTGATAGCTAGTTCCCTCCAAAGTGGGTCGCAGCCCAGCCTCGAGCGAGGTAGCCGATGGGGTAGAGC
>QMYO01000238.1 GCA_003662715.1 Candidatus Bathyarchaeota archaeon
CCCAAGAACCGCCATGTTTGCTTTTAAAAATTCTGTTACAAATAGTGGCCAGATAGGATAAATCATGTCGGAACCAAAATCGTTCAGAAAGGACGCTGACGAAAAGATTGCCATGACCCTTTTAGTTTTGTTGCGCACTAATTATACACCGACTCTTTAGCTTCTCATCAATTTATGGAAGAGATGTCTAGCTAAGTTTCATAAAATTCTTTTGAGACTTTCAATGCTGAACCATGTGTTAGCGCAGCCGTTCTTGGCTAGAGGAATAGATTGACCCCGCAGCCCATTTTTTGCAAGTTGTTCTCCTCCTATCTTCAGTTCTTGGCTGCATGCAACCCCTACAACCCCCTCATATGGATGATTCTTTAGTATTTGGGAGACGCAGGAACCGCCAGGAAGCACGTAGACGTCGTATCCTTTTGATTTTCCTAGGGCGGTTGCTTGGTTAATCAGACAGTCTGGAGAGCATTCTCCACATTGGTAGGATGGACCATTTGGGTCGAAGTGTGCTTGGCATCGTTTGTCCATGTATTTCCTTGCGCAGTGAGGTAAGAATAATGCTCTTTTTCTGGTTTTCAAAAATTTTTCTCGCTCTGAGTGGTTTCGGACTTGTATGTCCACGAGGTCTTCGATGAGCGTGATGGCGTCAGAGATGTTTAAGCCCGTGAGTTCGTGGATTCTGAATTTTTCAGCTAGATTTCTCGCTTTCTCTCCAATTCTTCTGTGCACATTCTTTTCATGGGCTACTCTAGCGAGTTCTCTGAAGAAAGATTTGGACATTTTTGTTAGGTCGAAGCTGAATCCGTATGGCATAATTATATTTTTAGCATTCTAAGCTTTAAGATTACCTATTAATAGCTAACCCAACATTTTCGCAGCCCATGTTGTTTTCTACTAGAATTTGTTCATAGAGTAATGTTCCTTAGGTTTTTAAATAATGGAAGTTGCTTGTTTATTTTGAGAAAGGAGAAGGTTGGGGGTAGTTTGGAGATTCCTAAACCTAACATTATTGTTGGAGGAAACAACGACTACTATGGAATGTACGTTCCAGCGATGAAAACAATCTTCTTAACATCCCTAACTAACGAGTTTAATGTAGAATGGATATTAAATCATGAAACGATACATCACGTTTTAGAACACAGACTAAACCATGATGTAAGTGTAAAGTTTGATAACATAGACTTTGAGTTATGGACACTTCTACATCAAGATTCAGATGAAGTTTTGAATAAGCCAATTGAAGACGAGAACATTCTGAAAAAGATATGGAAAATTACAAAAGTTTCCCTTACTAAACTTCCATCTGTCTTGTTCTTCAAACGGTTTTAAACTCGTACGAAACCTCAACTGCGATGACGGTTTTATTTTTATGTGCACGCTGTGTTTAAAGGAGTCTTATCTAATCCATTTTCCAGTTTTCTGTAAATGTGATTCAGCGATATCCTAGTGAGGTCAAGCATATCCATACCTTGAGAAGTAAGGCTGTAAACTTTTCTCGGTCTATCATTATTTAAGTCCCAATGGCTCTCAATGTATCCCTTTTCTTCAAGAGCTGAAAGAAGCGGATAGATAGTGCTGGGTCCAAAATAAACTCCGAAGTTCTTGCGGAGACTGGAGATTATCTGATAACCATGCATGGGCTGCCCCTTCAAAAACTGAAGGACAACGAAGTCTAGGAGCCCTCGCATCAGCTTTGTTTGAATCTTTCTCTGGCTTGATCCCATACTCTTTTCCTCACTTGGTTATGCTGAACTTGCATAAGCATGTTCCTCTTTTTCAAAAAGCTTCGTCGAGCCGCCATTACGTATTCAGTGAATATCAATTCTTTCGGCTCTTGAGGATATTCAATTTTATGTCCAACTTTTTCGTTGAGACGCTCCATTATCAGAGTCTCAAGAACTTTAGCGCCGAGTCCAAAGATTTTTTCAATGGCATTAGCAAAATCTTCAATCTTATAAGGGATGTCTCGACGTCTAATATTAAATGTATTTTCCAGTAGGGAATAAATCACCTGTTTCGAAGAACCGCATAGCGAAGACATTCCTTCATCTATTGCTTCCAGTAGAAGCTTTTCGAAACTGAACGCCCGCACATACAAGATAGGTACGCCGTCGCTCTGCATGACTGCATTTGCATACCAGCCAGCCTTCAAGAGAGCCTTTGCAATGTTACGTGCTTTCTCAATCGGGTAGTTGGCAACCAACTAAGAGTCCTCGCTAAAAGTTTTCTATAATCTTCATCTATAATACAGAGTATCAAAACCTAAAAGCAGTACTTCCTATAGCAGAATATTCCAAAAAACGGAATATGTCCGTGTACAAGTATTTTTTTCACAATTGATAAATTAGGGGGAGACATGTATGTGCGCATGGAATCATATTTTGATAAGAAATGATTTATGAATTAGTTTTCATTTTTTCGTACATTTTTTCCAGTGTCCAATGTATTGTTGATTTTAATTCTCGTAATCTGTTAGGTCCAATGTTTCGTATTGTAATCTCCCGTATTGTATCTCCGTCACGAGTAATGTTGTATGAAATTATTCTGTCAGGAGTAATTTCTCCCTTGCCCGCAGCCTCTCGGTCCTTCTCCTGCATCTTATTTAACACTCTTTCTATAAGGAAGGACATGAATGGTGGAGTGTTGATGTTAAATTCTTTATCCTCTGCAAGGACAACTCGCATAGAATCTTTTGCCACATGCAAATCAGCTAGAAGGTCGCCAGCTGCTGTTTTCAAAGGGATACTTTTCTCATATTCAGTAGATGCTGTTGAAGGCGTCTCGGGTATGATAGGTGGGGAGACGGGTTTCTTAATTTCCGCTTTTTTAAATCCTTTTTCTAATAACATGGAATTGACGAATTCGAGTAAAGCTTGCATACCCTCTAGTTCGGTTTTCATTTCTTGTATGCGTTTTTCTAGCAGTGTTCTAAATTCAGCTATCTTCTTTATTTTCTCAGCTTCCATCGCTTCCTTAGACATCTGCTTTTTCTCCTAGAATACATTGTTTGTTTTCCTTATCAAGTCTTCTCAAGCGTCAAGCTGAAGCTGACTGGAAAAGCTTTCGGCAATAAAGATAAACTTCAACTAACAGAGTAAAGGAAAGACAGAAAAATGTACGAATTTAACCTTCTGGTTTCCTATTCTTGGGGCGCATATAGGGAGGCGAAGGATGAGATTCTGCGCATTTTGAGGATGCTTAACGACGAAAACCCTATTGTAAAGCGTACAGTTGCTATGGGGATAATGGGTGTAAAAACGAGTTTAGACCCACGAGAAGTCGTTCATAAGCTTAGAGGGATGTTTAACAAAGACCCGTTCATTCTTCAGCAAACCATGAAATGGGTGCCTGTGGACTTATGGACGCATTCAGATATTAACTCCATGAGGGATGCTGTTAAAGTGTTGAGGAGCAGAATTCAAGCTGGCGAGAAATGGCGGATAACTGTGGAAAAACGTCGCTACACTAGGTATCATAAGATTGAAATCATAACAGCGCTTGCTGAGCTTATAGATGAAGAGGTTGACCTTGAAAATCCTGATAAAATCCTTCGTGTTGACATAATAGGTAGGTATGCTGGGCTTTCCATTTTAAAGCCGCAAGACGTTTTTTCTGTGGCAAAGGCGCTGCTTGAAAGCGATTAAGCTGAGTAAGGAAACCGATTGCGTCTATGTGACGGGTCTAGCTTTCTCTGTTAGCCACTTTTGACTGCTTGAATTTTAACTCTGCATTTCTCTTCCAAAAATTTCTCAAATTCTCGAAATACGGGGCTGTCTGTTTCGTTAAGTTTCAGACAGACAGGTTTGCCCTCGTATGCTCCGCTGAGGTCGTAAATTGCGATTCTTTTCGAGAGTTCCGAGTTCTCTGACACCATCTGCATTAGTTTTTCAGGCGGGGGCTTCGGAAACACCCAAGCTGTATATGAAATGTCCACAATTTGGTAGGAGATGCCTTCGCGAATAGCAAATCTACGACCAGTGGCGACTTTTTCAAATGTTGATGGGTGGATTGTTC
>QMYO01000239.1 GCA_003662715.1 Candidatus Bathyarchaeota archaeon
CTTTATCATGTCATCCACAATGAGCACACTGTCTCTTCTTTTCAAGGCTTCCTTCGGCAAATACAGCGTCCTAGTTACACCAGAACCCCTAAGCACATATGTTTCTTCGTAAAACGCGGGAACCCCTACCTCCTTGTTCCATTTCGCTATGACTAAGTTAACGCCTAAAGAGTCAGCGACCATAGTTGCCAGCGGTATGCCATCAACCGCTGCAGTTAAGATTTTCGTCACCCGCCTTCCAGCGAAAGTTGCAAGAGCATGATGCGCAGCTTGTCTAAGTATGTTGAAATCACCGATAATCCACGTATTATTGAAATAGCCCTCACTATTGAATTGTATCCTCTTGCGAAGCTCAGTTGATAAACCAACAAGCTTTTTCAGAGTACTCCAGAGCTGCTTAGCTCTCTCAGCATTTGGCAAAACATGGCCCTTCGCATATCGACTTAAAACCGTCACGGGCAAATTAGTTTTAGCAGACAACTCCCTATAGGTGTATCGTTTCTTTGCAGTTCGAAGCAGTTCAATCGTCATTAATCGAAGCTTTAAGTCTTCAGCGTGAGTGCTCATTCCATCCATCTCTTTTATACATTAACACAGCAAACTCAAATGGTGATTACTCTATTTTTGACTTGAGACATTTATAATTTGTGTATACATTTGTAAAGCTTAAAAAGGCTTCACCGTACATTGACACCGAAAACTAACTGACAGAACCATATACATCCCCACCCAAGCTTCTTGACTAAAAGAAGCGCTTTCCTTAAAACATCCACAAAAATCGTCAAAACCAAATTGAGGTGATGATGCGGCCGCCGGGATTTGAACCCGGGATTACAGGCTTGGAAGGCTTACACCTTATTTGACTGTGTCCTAAACCAGACTAGACTACGGCCGCAAAGTCTGTGACACAAGTTTAACAGAGATTTGTGGTTGCAGATATTTATTACTGCTCTTTGTTTTTTAAAAAAATGCCGACAAATCGAGAATAGAGATTCAATGACTCGTAAAAATGAAGCGCTCTCTTTTTAATTTAAGTCCTTTATAATCAAACATATACAACGCTAATTTTCTTTCAGCCAAACGGTTTTTTCACGTGTTTGAAGGGACAAGAATTAATATTCTACTTTTTAAAGGGCAAAGAAACATCGTAATAGTAAAGCCATAAAGCAACTACCATCAGAATCCCGATAACAGCTCCAATTGCCATATCTATTCCTGTTGGAATTCTATGTCCCCCTAGAATAGCTATGACTGCTGGAATAGGTATGTACATTGTCCACCACCAGCTATAATTTAACCAATTCAACGGACTGTTTCCACTTAACAATTCAATGAAAGTCTGAGACATCACGTCGCCTAATCCTGAAAATGATATAGATGCAAAGGTCAGAAACACAGGAGCAAGTTGAGATAGCTGCTTTTTTAGAACTGGCCCTGACAATTTAACATCGTCCCCAAGCAAGAATGCAGTTACTCCCACGCCTATTATTGTTAGTAGGATAATTGGGTTAATCTTCCACCACACTGGACCATTAAACACCAACTCATGCAAATCCGTTGTAGCTTCTTCAGGAAGGACAGGGTAAGACACCGCAACGACAGCGTCGATGATAGTCATTATCATTCCAGCAATAAACACCACGAAAGTAAGAAGACCAATCCTATTCTTCTTTTCCATAAAAAGAGTTTCTTTCTGAGATTACTTTATAAATTTATCTATAAAACATGTGTTCTTCTCATAAAAACTCCAAAAAAAGTGAAGTAACTTTCGCTTCGACTGATAGATTCGTTGACTCTGTGGCTGATTACACACTAATTGACACTATATGGTAAAGCATTTGAAATTAACTTTGATATCTCTTTCAAACAAGCAGCAATTTCTCTTCCAAGCGATGTAAGCTCATAAGTTCTAGGTCGTTTTCGAGCAAAAATCAATCTTTTCTTTGTCAATCTACGTATATATTTGTAGGTTCTTCTAAGGCTTATGCCAACCTCCTCAGAAAGAGCACGGGCAGATGTACCCGCCTCTGGAATTGCTTGGTAGATTCTCTTCTCAGTTGGTGAAAACGTTACGTTTGGTTCTTTTTTGGTTTTGAAATAAAAAACGTAATTAGAAGATTGACTCTTAGCTATCATCCCTCCTTCTCGAAGCCTCTTTAGAATTCTTGACAAGCTTTTTTGAGTAACCGACTCAGCTAACTCATCATAAGATTTGGGTCCATCTAACAGATGCATTAATATGGATTCCTCGTAGCATTGAGAATGAGAAGGCAGTATTTTTTTATTATTAAGTTTACTTAGGATTCCATAGAATTTTCGACCGTACAATGTTTGTCTGTATTTGTTGCCATCTTTTTTGATAAGTCCCACTCTTAACAAAGGTTTTAAGTACTCATTGCTTATCGTGCGTTGGCTGTGATAATATCCATTCTTCTTTAAGTACTCTTGCAATTCCTCTATGGTGTAAGCTCGTTTAGAAAGTGCTTCCATAATTTTTAGTCGTCTCTTATTTTTTATAGCGTTAAACAATTTACGTGCGTGATTGCTTTCTCTTAGAAGTTTGTTCATCTCTAGCAATTCGTTTTTGGCTTTCCATATTTCACATTTTTGAATACACATCATTGGTGATATAACTCTGCAGCTTTGACAGTGGCTTTCAGCTTGTTTGAAAACTTCGGCTAAATTTTCGCTGCTGTTAACTATTTGGAACAATCGTTGGTACGAGTTGACTTCAAACACCATGGTTTAGTCACCTAGAGACGTATGTCATAAAGGTGTTTGAGATCATCGCTGACCCCGCTGAAAGAGAGAAAGGAGAGGATGGAGAAAAGGAAGATCATTTGCATCCCTCTGATCCGCTCTCTATGACATACGTCATATTATAATGACATACGTCATACTTATATACTTTTTCCACCACAATAATTTGCTTAGTGAAACCCACCATGTTAATACCCTGCGAAATCGCAGTAAAATCAGTAGTCCCAGCCATCCGATGCGCAATAGCAAAACAACTAATACAAACGTATGGATTAAAACAAAAAGAGGTAGCAAATCTATTAGGAATTACACAAACAGCAGTGAGCAAGTACACCCGACATGTCCGGGGCAGAGTTCTCAAAATTGAAGATGTAACTGAAGTTCAACCTGTAATTATAGAAATCGCAGCGTCACTGGCTAATGGACATATATCTAGACGTGAACTTGTGGAAAGGTTTTGCGTGGCATGCGCAATAATTAGACGAAACGGGTTAATGTGTAAGTTATGTAAACGCTCTGATCAGTCAATTGACATTGAACAATGTGATATTTGTTCATCAGGATTTTCATTTTGCAAGACTGGTAGGACGTGAATGGAAGTATAAGCAAGTTCTTAGTGCTCTTGTATTCCGAAAACGATTCTGATGCAAAAAGGACTAAACTTTTTTGATGTAAAGTTAAACAGTGGTAGCGCATAAGGTTTAATAAAGACTTTGATGTAGGTGCGTTTCTGGTGGTTTCTTGAGTTCCACTAAAGAGGAATTGATAAGTTTTTCCGAGAACAAATAAAGTTAGAGGAAGACATAGTCCATTCAATCAATCAGATTTTGAAGACAATAACGAATCCTGTAGCTAAAGGAGTGTTAAAAGGAATTTCTTTAGATTCGTTGAAGCATGCTGAAATCTACAGAGCGGCTATAGAAGTTGTTTCGCTTCCACCAGCGCTTACAGAGGAAGAGCTTAATCGGCTGAAAAAAGCCACTAAAAAACACATTGAAGATGAAGAAAAAATGATGGAGCGCCTAAATTATGGTATAGAAACAACTAGAAATGAGAAAATAAAGTTCTTGTTAGAATCTATAGCTTCAGATGAGAAGAGACATCATGAAATCTTAAGTAAGATTATGGACATCGTGGTGAGGGGAGAAACTATCACGGAAGACGACTGGTGGGATTTCTTGTGGCATGGAGTCCCATTTCACGGTGCACCAGGCGGATAGAATCCATCTTCTTTGTAGGAGTTAGGAAA
>QMYO01000240.1 GCA_003662715.1 Candidatus Bathyarchaeota archaeon
TATCTTCTCATTATGGACATTAGCTTAATTATCTTTATAATGGTTCTAGTAGCAAATCTGATTACTGACATAATTTACGCTTACTTGGATCCTCGAATAAAATATTAGAAGTCTATGCGGGGGAAGATAATTTGAAAATAACATCACCAACAGCATCAACACTGAAAAAACTTAAAGAAAATAAAGCAGCCCTCTTTGGTTTTGCCATAGTTTTGTTCTTCATTACTTTAGTTATATTTGCTGATATAATAGCCCCTTATGATCCTAATGAAGTCTTTCGAGCAAGACAGCCTCCATCATCTAAACATTGGTTCGGGACAGATACCAGAGGAAGAGACGTTTTTTCCTTGGTTGTTTATGGGGCAAGAACCACCTTTTATGTTGGAGCCTGCTGCTGCCTCATAGAGTTTGTAATAAGTTTTATTATCGGTGGAGTTTCTGGATACATTGGCGGTTGGCTAGACGAAGCATTGATGAGAATAGCGGATATTTTCCTTGCATTACCATCCTTTATCATGGTGATTTTAGCGGTGTCTATGTTCAAAGCACGATCATTGAGTATAATAATACTCGTTATGGCCCTAATTGATTGGCCATATATGACAAGAGTGATTAGAAGTCAGGTTCTTCAAATGAAAAACGCCCCTTTTGTTGAAGCAGCAAGAGCGATGGGAGCTTCAACACCACGAATTTTGTTTAGACATATACTCCCAAATATAATATTACCCGTTATTGTTCTGTCAACGATCCATTTTGCGGGTTACGTTTTGTGGGAAGCAAGTTTAAGTTTCTTAGGCTTAGGTGATCCTAACAGTATATCTTACGGAGCGATTATTTTATCCGGTAAGAACACGTTACAAACGTGCCCGTGGATATCCTTTTTCCCAGGCATATTTCTATTCCTGTTATTATTGGGATTTCAGCTGTTTGGAGACGGGCTACGTGATATATTTGAAATAAGAGTGTGAGGTCATGAGTAAATTATTAGATATAAGAAACTTGAGGGTCTATTACTACACGCGTTACGGTGTAGTCAAAGCAGTTGACGGAGTAAGTCTAGAGATGGAGAAAGGAGAAAACTTAGGAGTAGCAGGTGAATCAGGAAGCGGAAAGAGCACGCTTGCCCTTTCTATACTAAGGTTGATCCGAGAGCACGGAAAAATAGTGAGAGGTAAAATCCTTTTTAATGGCGAAGATCTGCTTAAAAAATCTGAGGAGGAAATGCGAAAGATAAGGGGGGCTCGAATTTCAATGATTTTTCAAGATCCTACATCCTCTCTTAATCCAGTTTATACTATAGGAGATCAAATAGGCGAAGCAATGTCCCTGCATCAGTTCAATGTGGAAGGAGGATTATTAGATTGGTTTTTAGCAAAATTTAAACGCTCATATGTTCGTGAAGTAGAAGATAAAGTTAAAGAAGCATTGAGTTTAGTAGGGGTCTCTGATCCCTCAAAAAGAATGAAAGAGTATCCCCACCAATTTAGCGGAGGAATGAGACAACGAGCTATGATTGCTATGGCCATTTCATGTCGCCCTGATTTACTTATTGCCGATGAACCCACAACGAATCTTGATGTTACTATACAGGCACAAATCCTTGATTTAATGAACCACCTACAAGAAGAATTTGATGTTTCTATCATGCTAATTAGTCACAACTTAGGTGTATTAAGTGAGTTTTGTCATAAAATTGCTATCATGTACGCTGGAAATCTTTTAGAATTGTCTGACGCAGAAACTCTTTTTGAGGATCCTAAGCATCCTTATACTGAAGCTCTCCTCCAAAGTATACCAAGGTTTGGATTCAAGGGGAAGAGACTCTCAACCATCCCTGGAAAACCACCCAGCCTAATCAATCCTCCTCCAGGTTGCAAGTTCCATCCAAGATGTAAGTATAGGATAGATGGAGTTTGCAACAAAATACCTCCACCTCTCATTGAACTCGATTCTGGAATTAAAGTAGCATGCCATAGATATTTAGAAGAATGCCAATAAAATGGTGTGTAAAATGTCAGGAGAATCATTATTTGAAATCAGAAATGTAAAGAAATATTTTCCTATTAAAGGAGGGATAATACCTAAAGCCGTAGAATGGGTTCATGCAGTAGATGGGGTGACATTTGACATAAGAAGGGGCGAGACGTTTGGTTTGGTGGGAGAAAGCGGGTGCGGAAAAACAACCACTGGTAGACTTATCATCGGTCTTGAAAAACCCGATGAGGGTAAAATTGTATTTAAAGAACCAAACGGACGTACATATGTGATTAATGAAATTTCCGGAAGGGATCGAAAATATATAGCTTCTAAAATTGGGGTAGTTTTTCAGGATCCTCATTTATCACTTAACCCTAGAATGAGAATTAAATCTATAGTTAGGGAGCCTTTGGACATTCATGGGCATACGCATACTTCTAAAAGTGAAAAAGATGAACTTGTTCTGAAAATGCTGGAGAATGTAGGGTTGGATGCATCTTATGCCAATAGGTATCCATATGAGCTCAGCGGAGGAGAAAAACAGAGAGTAGCAATAGCTAGAGCGTTAATTGCTAATCCAGAATTTATATTAGCCGATGAACCTGTATCCTCGATTGATGTATCTATCAGAAGCCAAATACTCAATCTGATGAAAGATCTGATATCTCAGTTTAAGCTTACCTGTTTATTTATATCGCATGATCTCAGCGTTATTGAATACATAAGTGATCGAATAGGAGTTATGTATTTGGGTAAAATTGTGGAACTAGCACCTGTGGAAGCCTTCAAGGATGCATTGCATCCATACTCTATAACATTAATATCTGCTGTCCCTGTTCCAGGTAAGCGCTCTAAGAAACGAATTATCTTGAAAGGAGCGGTTCCGTCTGCCATCAATCCTCCTCCAGGCTGCAGATTTCATACAAGATGCCCCTTTGCAACTCCGAAGTGCAAGAAGGAAGAACCGAAATTAATTGAAGTCGAAAAAGATCATTTAATAGCATGTCACTTATATGAACAATGAAAATAAGTCAGAGCAAGACTTAACTTAAAGTTTCGTGTGCTTCTACTCGATATTCCAGCAGCTACTTGTATACTAAACCTAATGAGAAAATCTTAAACTTAATAGTGAGAGTTGTAGCATTTACGCCTATCTTCTGCTAATTCTGCTGGGAATATAAAAAAAGACTTAGATAGGATGACGACAAAATTATAAATCCTCACTTGAATATTAGCTAAAGTACGAACTTGAGAGGATGTCAGTATATTCCAGCCAAAAGGAGTTTATACAGCACTTGTAACGCCTTACAAAAAATAATGAGGTAAATGAAAAGGTACTAAGAGAGCTGATCAACTTTCTCATCGAGAAAGGTGTTTTAGGTTTAGTGCCCGTAGGTACTACTTGCGAATTTGTGTATCTCTCAGAGGAAGAACGCAAGAGAATTATAGAATTCGTTGTGGACGAAGTTAATGGAAGAGTTCCAGTTATTGCTGGAATAGGAGCAAGCTCAACTTTGAGCGCTTTGAGGCTTACGAAGTATGCTGAAGATGTGGAACGGACGCTGTTCTCGTTGTCGCGCCATATTATTTATGTGCAGCTGATAAAGGGGGCTTTCAACATTTCTATGAATTAGCCAATTCAACAAGTCTTCCCTCATAATCCTTTACAACATTCCACAATGTACCGGAGGTATTCTCAGAAGAGAAGGGTAGAGGACTTAGCGAAATTAGAGAACATTGTTGGAATTAAGGATAGTATCGGTAATATGCCTTACCTAGTGGAGTTGCTAGAGAAGGTTGGAGATCGAATTAGCGTTCTTGTAGGTTATGACGAGGTGGTTCTACCAGCACTGGCTTCGGGCGCAAGAGGTATGATACTAGCTTCGGCGAACATCATTCCAGACATATGGGTGAAACTGTAAGAGGCGGTCACGAGGGGAGATCTGGAAACAGCTAGAAGTATACAGATGAGTATCCAAAAGTTAGTGAGAATATTTTGCAGACATGGTGGCAACGTGGCTGTAAAAGA
>QMYO01000241.1 GCA_003662715.1 Candidatus Bathyarchaeota archaeon
ATGGAGAACGCCTGCGGAGTATCTTAGAGACTGCCATCCGGAGATCGCCCCGGACCTCCAACTGTCTCATATGTAGTGGACGAGTACAAAGCCTTGACGGCAGAGACCAAATGAGGTACATTTCGCTTGCCCACCAAAGTGGCGCTATTTGACCCGTCCCCGAGTGGCCCCTTTCAAGTGTCCGGTGACACCTTCAGTCACCCAGCGACTAGGGACATAGTCTCGGGGTATTTCATAATATTGGTCGCCAGGCGTAACTGACAATACCCTTGATATTTTGAAAGTTCTTAGCGAATTTCGAAAATAACAAAAGGCATCAAAGTATTCTTCTCCAATACCGTAGATATCAACATTTCTGACTTTTATCGCTGGCTCCCCAGGTAGAGGATTCCCTGTTTCATATTTTATTGTCAAACGTAATTTTCGTTCATATCCAGATTTGAGCAGCTCTAGAGTCCTCTTCGGCTTGGTTGCCGTTCTGGGAGGTGTCTGGGCAAGAGTTGTTGAAGTCGGCAACGTTCGCCTTGGCTGTTTCCTTCCGGCAAGCCAAGAAATGAGAATTATAACGGCGATTATTAAGACTAAAACCCAGGCCATTTATTACCTCTTTGAATTTTCAGAGTGAACGAGTGTATTTGCATTGATTGCTATCATCCTTGAATCCTGAACATCCTAGAAATACGCCTGTCTTACTTCGCCGGAGCTCCATTACTCTTCCACATTTGGGGCATATCTTAGCCTCTGGAAGTATGGCTCGGTTAATATCTTCTTTCTTGATACTGGCTGTAGAACCATCCTTATCGCACTTGTAAAACGGCCCAAAACGACCTTTCGGGGTAACCTTCATGCGGTTCCCACAGTTACTACACGACCTGGGCGGAATTTTCGAAATGTCAATCGCGGGCGGAATAACTCTAGAATCATCACCCGGTGCTTGGAGGGCACACTCGTCCATCACCTGTTTGGTAAAATCTTCGCTTTCCAAACGGAACATGAGCTCTTGCGTATTTCTGTGTGAGAGTGGATTAAGACTTCCAAACCAAACAATTCGACCGTCAATGACTACCACCTTCTGGTGCATTGAACGTCTTTGAACGACTGAAATACCGACTTCTTGAAGGTGATTGAGCATGTTTTCAATGTCGGTTTTTTCGACTGTCCCTTGCTGATGCGGCGGCCGAGTGACTACCTGCAATTGAACTTTCTTCTCGACTTTCGCTCTAAATAAATCGGCGTAGGTTCTTAGACGTTCCCGAGTTATAAACGGGCTCATAATAATGGCGTACTCTTTGGCGCCCTCCAAATCCTTATAGACGCCCGAATGGAATTCTTCTTCTGTCCACAGAGAACTTATGGGAGCATCAGCGATGTTGACAGGTCGCATAACTGCTCTTGCCTGCGTGACTGAAGGGTCGGCGTAACCAGGCACGAGCTGTTCCGCCGGAAATGTGCCTAATTGACAAATCTGGTTCAAGACTCGGCTGACCGACCAGTCATTATTGATTTTTGCCTTTAAATAAGATAGATTGGCTATTATTGCCAATTTATATCTAGCTCGGCTGCAGGCTACATTTATCAGGCGTGCACCTTCTGAATTATCTATGTCTTCAGAGTCTATACGCCCCTTAAGTAATTTACCCAATGGCAAACCAGTGCTGTCCACCAGGTCAAAAATAATAAGCTCTCTCTCATTTCCCTGGAAACGGTGGACGTTTGAGACCACTACTTTGTCCCTGAGAGCGGGGTTCATTTCCACGAGCACTTTGATTAGGCGTGTTTGTGCTTTATATGGTGTGATGATTCCGATGTTACCAAAATTGGCAATTGCCGTCTGGCATAGCCGCACAGCGAGGACTGCGTGGTAAAGGTTGAACCTGGAATAACCACTAGTCCAACTGCACCACGGGTCAATCGCAGATGTGTCATACAACCCGGTGTAAACACCCGGACAAGGTTGGCTATCGCGAATTCTTGGCTTGTCGGAAATCGTGTTGCCATCGCTCAGCTGGTTACCGTAGAAGACGTTACTTATGATATCCCTAATCTGTGACTGCATTCTGTATTGTGTTTTGAGCATCACCATTGGCGATTCCGCTGTAGTATTAGTTTCCCAATCTTTATCTACACCCGCAGCGGCGAACACGTGTCTTCGCAACCACTCCTTAACCTTGGCATCCTTGCTCTCAGCAATAGGGGATAATTGGCGAAAATCGCCAGCGACCGTCACTGATTTTGTTGCCAAACTGCAAGCCCAAAAGAGAGCCGGTATCGGAGCCATGCTGGCTTCGTCACAGACTATCGTCTCAAATTGCCTACCATACACCTCAGCCATGGTATAGGTTCTGGTAAACGTAGTAGCGACCAGCACTGCATGATTAATAACATCCTGTCGTATTGCATCTATCTGTCTTTCTAGCTCAGCAATTTGCATGCGTAATTCATCTATCCGTGCCTGCATGCCGGAGATTGCGTTTACAAGTTCGTCAGGCGTAGTGGCTAATCGCCTAAACTGCCTTTCTATTTGTGTGGCTTCTCTATCAAGTCGTTCTAGGTTCGTCCGTGCTTCTTGGAGTTCGTGTTCGGCTTGAGTGCTTGCTTCTAACAGCATGTCGCGCTTTTTTGTCAGTTCTGAAACAATGTTTTCTAATCTTGAGAGAGTCATTCTCCGAACAAACCGCATAATCGGAGGCATTGCCTTGGCTCTATTATAACGGTCTTGTTCTTTTGTAATAGATTCTGAAATTTGGGCAATATGAACTGTTAGGCTATCTCGGTTACTCACAATTTGATTCTGTTTCGCTGTGTTCTGTTTCATGACTGTTTGTATTTCATTCCACCGTTCCAAGCTGGATTTAAGAGAATCGAGATTTGCCCGTTTTTTCTCCGCCTCAGTTAATTCCTCCCTTAATTTCAAAAGTTGTTCTCTGAGTGGCTGGCTTTTACGCTCGACTATCTTGTCCAAATCTAGATTATCGTCTTCGGCAATATCTTTGATTTGCGGGGAAGGCGTTCCCAGACGAAGTATACGTCCCTCTCCGTAGTGGTCAGTTTCCTTAAGAAACGTCATGCAAGCCTTTAGCGCATGGTCAGTAGCTATATTCGTGTTCGCCGTGAGCAAGACGGTCCGCCCTTGCTGAATAAGGCATGCTACGGCAATGCCCACTGTTGTTGTTTTACCCGTACCAGGAGGCCCCCAAACATAGCACACCTCGCTACCTAGGGATTGGCGAATGGCGGTCTTTTGACCTTCGTTTAAAGACTCCCACTGAGATTTAACAAGCCCATCAGGAATAAAAGCCGTATCTGCCTGGTAGCGAAATGATTGACGCCTCAAACATTTATTAGAAATAACACATTTTGCATCTGCCAGGTTCGAGAGACGCTCTGATAAACATTCCAGAAGATAATATGGTTGGGCAAGTATATGCGCCGAGGGAATGTAATCACCTAGATCGCTCTCTATTGCCACAAATACCTGATTTCCCGATATTCCTACGATATGTCCTGAGGCATCTGAACTGGATGTACGCACTTTTACCGGTGTATCATCAAAGCCCCCGGCTAAAGTCGGGTCATCTAAGGCAAAGCTATAGACGAAGAGAGGGCCTCTAGTCTCGACTAATCTTCCTGCCCTCACTTCCCAACGTGCCGTACCTTTTTTCTTTTGCTCCTCAATCTCAATTGTGAGCGCTTCTCTGAAATCACTGATAAGGGTCATTCAAACCTACCTTAGTCCTGACGGTACTAGACATTGGAAAGTGCCATCTTAACCTGCCCAATCTCTCCCTAACAATTCAGCCTGCTCCAGGACGGTCAAGGTAGCCTTTTCCTGTTTATCTGGTGGATATCCGTACTTCCGGACGAGCCGCCTGACCATAGTCCTCAGCTTGGCACGGGCGCTCATCGGGGAAAGGGCTGGTCAATACCTCTCGATATTCAGGTTCGAGGCATAGTGGCTCATCAAAGCTTAAGTCCATATAAATCATACCAGGGTAGGCTAAGGG
>QMYO01000242.1 GCA_003662715.1 Candidatus Bathyarchaeota archaeon
CAACCTATCGAGAAAAGCAGATTCTTTCTGGAAGCTCGAGTTATGGTGACTAAACGTAACTACACTGTGTTCAATAATGCTGAAGCCGTGAGTAATGTTGGCGTGGACTTGATGTTTGGTTTCGACGATGCCAACTATGACGATCCAGACATAAACAAAACCGTTGCAATTCACGCTGGCGTACTATTCAGTAGAGCCTATTGGGATAGTGAAACTAAGACCTTACATCACACTAATATTGGAAGCTGGAACACGCCAAGCCCATATGATAATGACTATCAGCTAACATTGGTCAGAGGAAAAATCACCCAACTAAACACCTGGTACAAATTTACATTAGACATGGCTAAAATCCTTGATACAATCTTCGATTTGACAAAGAAAGAGAGAATATACTTCTATGGTATACAAGTTTATGTGGATGGTATAAGCAGTTACACGGAAGCCACATTCGACTATGTAAAAACTTTTTTAGCAACTTCCTAAGAATTAAATGAACATGAGACGGTTATACGCTGCAATAATCACGCTTCTCTTATCACCTATTGTGTTACTTGCTTGGGCTTTTGTTATTGGGGATTTAAGCCCTCCCGGAAGCATGTTTCCAATTTTAGTTTATTTTGCAGTACCGATTACATTGATGCTAATATACATAGGGTTAAGAGAAATAGAATAGTTTTATTCAAATCCTATGGCAAAAAGTCTTTTGGTGCTCTATGATACAAAAGAAAGCAACTTCTCCATTTGTTTTAGTCATGATTTTAATTATGTTCTTTTCTGCTTTGCCAATTTCTAAAGCTTCGCCGATTGATTATGATTCACAGAAAAGGTACTTGCGACTTTACACTAAAAATTTTGATGACGTGGCATATCTTGAAAAATGGCAAACCATCTCGGACTTAGATTTTAGAAAATGGAAAACATTGTCTATTAAATTTAAGATAACCCAATTTAATGCTACTCAGCAATCAAGTGATATTCAATTTTCCATCGCGGAATTTCCATACTATGGAATAGGCTACGCCAAAACAGGAGGATCGCTAACACTATACATGCGCTATCCCCAATATACAGGTAATCCCCCAATTTTGATAAGTGGCATCGCATCACTCGGAACCATAAACTTAAACACATGGTACAATTTCACTCAGTTACATAAAACAGTTAATGACCTTGATGAGCCAATAGGTGAGGTGGAAGCTTACTTAAATGGAGTGTTAAAAGCCAGCGTGACCGATGCATATCCCGGTAATCCTCCAAATATGGATTGGACACGGTTCGGCTATGATAGTCAAGGCAACCCATGGGTGAAAACTGAACTTTTCGTTGATTGGTATATCTTCAAAGATGGCAATTCCATTAAGTTAGAATATGATTTTGAAAAGACGTTAGTTGGTTTTATACCTAAAACTTTAGGTGATGGAATTGTTGAACTTTATCCAGATTATAGACAAAAGTATCCATTTGTTTACGATCCTAATTTTCAAATAGCCTCATTCGATTTGATAGATGAACCAGAAGAAGGTGGAGAAGCACCGCCACCAGGAACATCAAAGCCAAGTGGCGTGTGGTATCCAGGATTATGGGGTCATAGATCTCCAGAATCCTACGCATACATAACAAGTAGAAGAGCTTACTTATGCACCCTTTCGATTAGCTGGGATCCTACAGAATGGGGTGGCGCAACAGTAAACCAAGGTCGACCTCCACATCTTTCTGCTCAGATTGGAAGATTTAAAGGGAGTAATGATACTTCATCAAATGCTGTAGAAACATCAAGAATTATTTTTCCAATGAATGAGACGCTTGAAGAGGGAAGCTTATGGCTGTTTGTTAGAGCTAAAATAGTTGACCGTGCAGTTAAGAATTATGAAAATATTGCGGCACAGGCAAATTTGGGATTGAATTTTATCTTTCAATACGAATATAAAACCACAAACGATGGCAAATATCATCTATCTGATTATGATGCGGGAAAATGGGATTACCCAAGAGGAAACCCTCAAGTTATTCATTTCGATGTTTTCCTCAGTCAACATCACTGGTCACTTGGGATAGACCTGGGTGAGCAAATCATAGGCTGGGAACAGAAACATAGTAATGCAGCAGCCGATGTAGATTTACATGTTCAACGAGTTGTCGGTCAGATGGGTTCTAAAGGCATCTGGTACTATTTCACACTTGACCTTGCCTATTTGTTGGAGCGAGCAAAAATAATGTCAAATGATCATCTCGAATTTCTATGGGATGATTCATACATTCCGGATGCTCCATATCGTGACCTAACAGCGTTAATTCTGCGTAATATACAAACCTACACTGAAGCTACTGGAGGATATATCGATGCGCTTGTAGATTATGTATTGATAGAAGGTTCAAAGGACATAACAGCCAGAATATCTTTTACTGCAGAAAGCGATGACAACAGGTATATTTCGCCTTATCTTGTATTAGATAATGACTTCTACGCTGTTGCTCCAACCACTTTATATATAATGCCGGGAACCTACCAGCTTTCTGTTCCTGTTTATCATTATGAGCGAATTGGCGGTCTTCCTGGTCATGGATCAGGAATTGCACGTATGTATCAACTGGAAAGGTTGGAGGTAGACGGAAATAAATTTTATCCAGATAAAAATAAAAATGAATTAACAGAAAAAGTAGTATTAACTCCTTCATCATCGATCAAGGTTTATTATGAATTTTTGAGAACGGTGCGTTGTGTTTTGGCAAGGCAGGGTAATCTAACGTTATCTACTCCAATATATAATGATGATTATGTTTACGCTCGTATGCGCACAACTTTAGGCAATAATGTCAGCTACTATAGCGTTGTATGTACTACAGCCACTAAAACCATCGATGTAAACACTATGGGAATCGAAGAAATTCATATTGACCTTGGTAAGTTCTGGGGTGATTTCGAGAATGTTCCTGGGTTCGGATCTCTATTTAGTCCAGCTGTTCCGCCTGATGCTACCTTGCACGTGCATGCGGACAATGTCACATATATTGATGTTCGCTTGGAAAATGTGCCTAATGTACTCCGCATCGAGAAGAATGGCATCCCATTCGGTAACGATCCAACCGATGAACATGGCAATCCTAAATCTCATTGGAACTACACAGATGGCAACCTTATTATTAGACTTTATAGCGGAGACATGAGTGAGCTATGGATAGACTTCGAAACGCCCTTCAGCTTGGCGTGGAACGTGCTCATTCCAAGCATCACCGTTCTAATCACCTGCTTAACAGTAGCATGGCTATACAGAAGACTGCGGGAACTATAGAATAGTTTTATTCAAATCTTCATCGAACTCATTTTTTGATAAGAAATGTCGAAGCGTAGGCTGTTTCTGCTATGTCTGCTCGCATTAATGATGCTTAACAGTTTCGCATGGCTCACACCGCAAGCCAACGCTATAACCGTGAATGATGTAGTTGTGAAAATCACTCCGCCTTACGGTAACGTTGAGCATGTTCAAACCGATTCTGAAGGTAATATCTACTATGGAAACGAACTTGGTAACATCTATAAGAGCACTGATAGCGGTTCAACTTGGACTTTATGGTTTGACAAGGAAAACGCTTCGGGAAATTATGTGCGAGCGATTTTTCAAGCGGATAATGGTGATTTCTTTGTTTATGCTCAGGGAACTGGAAATCCCATCTGGAAGTATAATGGAACATGGACTCAAAGCTATACTGGGATTAAAAATAACATTTGGCATTATGACCAAATGAGCAACGGCACCATCCTTATGAATCCTTATGGTAACACGCATAATGACGTTTTATACGTAACGGATGATTATGGCGAAAATTGGCGAATGATAAATCTGTCTCAAGTGGTTTCTGGATGGTCTGACCCTTGGCATATCCATTCTGTCCGAGTTAACGAGTATAACAATGATGATGTGTGTGTAGCAATAGGTGATGATTGAGACGAAATACAGCTCGTGAAGTATAATGCAAGCGGATGGTTC
>QMYO01000243.1 GCA_003662715.1 Candidatus Bathyarchaeota archaeon
AATTTGGACATTAAAAGAGAGGTTTTCTGCTATGTGATTTTTGAATCGGTCAGCCAACACGTCAGAAGCATCCACATAAGCGATGTCAGGTTTGAGAACCGTTATTATTTTAGCCATTGTCTGCGCTTCAAGGCGGTTGAGTCTATGAAGTTTTCTGCCAGTTTCCACTACTTTGTCTATCTCAGCTGGAAGCAACTTTATGACATGATATTTCAAAGCCACTTTTTTTATTTCCTCAGCGAGTTGTTTTCGTCTATTCGGAGAGAGGCGTTTTGAATCTCTCACTCCTAGCTCTCTAAGTTTAGGCAAGTCTTTTTCATCAATCAAAACGCCAGCGATTACTAAGGGACCAATCACTGCTCCGCGACCAGCATCGTCTACTCCAGCTATTCGCATGTCAACAACTCTTTAAGACGGTTTTTGTAGGAATTGGGTGACTCTGTCAATAATAAGGTTGTGGAGATGCTCTCTGTTTTCTCTGGTTGCTTCAAAGATTTCCGCGTCTTCCCTTGCTTTTATGGCTGTGATTAGGGGGTCTCGCGCTCGGTAATGTATGGTTCCCAGCACTGGTTTTTGGCTTTCTATAGCTTGGTTGACAGCGTCCTTGAAGGCTTGTGAAAACAGCTCCATGGGTCCTATTTCGTCTATAACAATAACGTCAGCGTCCTCTACTGCGTTGAGGATTGAATTTGCGCCTATAACGTCAAGGTCGTTGAGGTTCACGCGGTACTTGCTGATTTTGGGACCAGCTGGCTGATTTATATGTGCCAACCAGCCTTTCTGTCCAGTTTCATAATCAACGATTTCGAAGCCTACGCGGACTCCGCCTTCCCGTACTTCACGGCTGGTCATGCCGCCAATCTTGTATCCTTTAGTCTTCAAAGCATCTGCTGTTCTGAGTAGGATTGTTGTTTTGCCTATGCCGGGTTGTCCAGTTATGAGTATGAGACGCTTCATGATGTTTCATCTATGAATTTTTCTTTTTCGCAAATCCTATTAAAATAGGATGCTAACGAATCTTATTGTTGATGCATTTTGAACTTAGGTTTTCCCACAGAAGTTGTGCGGGAGGGAAAGACGAGTGTTGTAGTGCCTAGGCTGGATGCCTACGTGAAAGAGGTTTGGGAGTATGCTCCTTCTAAGGCGCCCGTGTTCTATAACCCAGCTATGGAGCTGAACAGAGACCTAGCGGTTTTAACATTACAGACATATCAACGGAAAATGGGAAAGGAACTTTCTGTTTGCGAGCCCTTAGCTGGCTGTGGCATCCGAGGCGTAAGGTTTGCGATGGAAGTTGAGGGCGTGCGGATTGTGGTAAACGACATCAACCCTCAAGCAGTCAAGCTTGCTAAACTTAATGTGGAACGTAACGAGCTGTCTAAGCGTGTTTCTGTTATAAATGAGGATGCCAATCTACTTTTGAGCAGATATGCAGCGCCCCGTAAAAGATTCGATTTTGTTGATGTTGACCCTTTCGGGTCGCCCGTGCCTTACATGGATTCTGCTGTTAGAGCTTTGCGTAACGGTGGACTGTTAGCTTTAACTGCCACTGACCTAGCTCCTCTTTGCGGCGTACATCCCAAGGCTTGTGTCCGAAAGTATGGTGGAAAACCGTTGCGAACTGGCTATTGCCACGAGTTGGCTGTTCGGCTTTTAGCGGGATGCCTAACCATGACGGCGGCAAAACATGAGATAGGAATTGAAGTCATATTCAGCCACAGCACCGACCATTACGTTCGGATGTACGCTGTGGTTCACTATGGCGCAAAGCAAGCTGACAAAAGCGTTAAAAAGATGGGATATATTCTCCACTGCTTCAATTGTCTTCACAGAGAAGCGTCAGAAGGAATGTTTTCCCCATGGAAAAAAGATTGCGTCGAATGCGGTTCCAAACTGAACGCTGCTGGACCTTTATGGCTCGGCGAGATTTTTGACAAAGAATTCTGTGCATCAATGGAGAAAGAAGCTGTCAAGATGAACCTTGGACAGAAAAAGAGAATTCGCAAAATGCTGTCTTTAATTCAGATTGAGGCAGAGGCGCCAATCACCTACTATGCCATGGATAAGGTCTGTGACAAACTGAATTTACGAATTCCGCCCCTAACCAAAACAATAGAGGCGCTGAGAGACGCTGGATTTCAAGCTACCCCCACCCACTTCAGCAGCAGAGGAATCAGAACAAACGCCCCTATTTCAGTGCTGAATACTCATATCCGCCGTTTAGTGAAGACCTGATATTCACCGTTGATAAGGAAACTTCAAGGCACTAATCACATCAGTTGTTAACTTCTCTCCATTGTTCAACAAAAGAAAAAATCCCTTTGACCAACAAAACTACCAGAAAAAAGAAACCATAAACAAACCAGCAGCCAAGTTAACGATGCGCAGCAAGCTTCAATGCTCCACGACCCGACGGAATAAACCTCTGTATCTCCTCCAACGGAATCTCCAGAACCCGTTTCTCTAATGTTTTAGGAACCTCCTTTGCCAGCAACCGCCGTATCTGTTTAGCAAGCTCACTGCTAGAACGCTTTCCCGGAACTATCTCAACGAAATTGCTTGTTTGCTTCGAAATGGCTTCAACCGGACCTCCAATGACCCTTAGCTGGTTATTTTCCATCATAACTCCAACAGCAACTCCTAACGGAACACTTCTAACATAATTTTTTGAACCATGAATCATAAACGCTCCCTTCTTTAGATACTGACCCGACGGCGGACTCTTACTCACCTGCCGAGGAGAAACCCAATAAACATCTATTGCGCCAAACATCTCTTTCCAAGCTCGAGAATAAGAGGCAGCAAACTGAGCTGACTCCACCATCGTTTGTTCAGGAGGAGTTTTCCCCTCAGTTTTGATTAAAACAAAAGGTGCACCAGCAATGTCAGCGTGAAAAACAATGTCTTGAGGCTCCATATGCTTCTTTATAAGAACCTCATTACTCGTTGCGTCTCTTCCACCAATCACCAAGAAACCATCAGAAGAACGGAACCACCTAAACTTTTCATACCACGCCCTTTTCCTCCTCTTAGGCGGATGCTCACCAGTTTCCTCAACCCGTTTAATCCACCCTTGTTGCAACTCGCTGATTTTAGCTTCAGTATCCCGCCACGCCTTCATGGCGCCTTCCAGCTTCTTTTCAGCTCTCTTCGCCTTCTTATAATAACCCGCCGCATCAGCCTGCACGGAATGACGGAGATTAAGCGAGAAGGATAAGCCCTCAACAGAAACGTTTAGAACGAGGCGGCGAGGCTCTAACGAGTGAAAGTAGATGGCGGGAACCTGCCCAGCATCCCTCTCCTTTTCAAGCTGGGAGATTATTTGACTCCACGGTTTTCCCTCCCTCTTCTCATCCATGATTCTCTGAAGAAGCTGCTGAAGCTCACCTAAATGCGCAAAAATTGCGTCTCCAATTTTTCTGTTTAATTCCATCTTCCTCTTTGAATCTTCAAGGCTTTTTTGCTGCTTTTTCAGAATCCTCTGCTGCCTTTCTAATTCCCGTTTAATCTCTTCGGCGGCATCAAACACCTTTTCACTTACACCCATCGCCACGTAATACTCATCAACAGCCTCATTGAAAGTTTTATACACCTTCCGTTTGAAACCAGCATACTTCTCTAAGGGAAGAGGAACCACGTCAATCAGACTGCCATCATCATCAATTACAATGTGAGGCTCTGCTTCTCCAGCAACAATAGCAGAAAGAATTCGGCGAAGCTGAACAAACAGACGGTCAACATCCTGCTCCGTAAGGCTCTCACATGGAACATTTTTGTCAACCTGCGCTCGAAGCAAAACCTCCTCAGCATAAAAACCACCTATACTCAAGAACCTTGTGAGCGCCCGCACTATTTCCAGCTGTCCGAAACCAGTTATTTCATCAAATTCTTCACGACTAAGACGCAGAGGATTTTTCCCACTTGATGGAGCATGCTGAAATATTTCGCCTCGCAAGATGTTTCGGTCCCGCATTCTTCGAT
>QMYO01000244.1 GCA_003662715.1 Candidatus Bathyarchaeota archaeon
AGTCTACGGTAAGCTTCTTTAGAGATTTCGCCCCGCCGATATCGGGCTTCTAACCTTCGTATGTCCGTTTCCGCTCCCATTAACCTAGTTTCAGCAACTTCAATCTGTCTCATCATGTCAGCGTATCTTGGACCCGCCGAGCTCATTTTTTCTCGGAGAGCAGTTAGGTCTCGTGACATAACAGAAATACGGTTTTCAAGAGTTCTTTTACGCACTCTATATTGTCTTCTAGAAATCTTTCCCTTCGCTGCTTGCCTTTCTATAGACTCAAGTTCTCGGAGCCTTCTCGTTTTCTTTTCATAAATATCAACAAATTTTCGGATGTCTTTTGGAGGAACTGGAATGGTGGGAACTCGAGGAGCTCTAGGAGCACGCCAAAGAAACGCTATGACGGCTACAATAAAAACTAACACTCCCATCCATAATGTAGGACGGAAAGACGCCCAAAACACTAGGTGTTTATATGTTAAATCAAAACTTAAATCATGGAAAGGTGTAGCGTTAAGAAAGACGAAGGTTACAACTTCTCGAAGCGCACTTTTTTGAACACCATTTGGATTCTTCGATGCGCTTTGAAATTCAGCGCCCTCAGGCAGTGTTACGGTTATAGTTAACTTTCTCACAGTCCAATCGAAGGATTTAAAGAAGTCAAAAGTTAGTTTAAAGTTGTACCAGCCTTGCTTTTCCACATAGTTTTCCCGAGGAAGCTGGTAAGCCACTGTGAACCTCGTTTTCTCATTTTTGTTCAAAGGATTTCTGAAGTTTACAGTTACACCCTTCTCTGTTCGAGACCATTTGAGATTACCAACAGCATCTCGGACAGAAATGGAGTAAGCATTTTGAGGCAATTGCGCTTCTAACGTAGAAAGAGTCTCTGTTCCTTTGTTGATTATTTGATATTGATCTGCTAAGAAAAGGTTTCCCCACTGATCCAGCATTAGTTGTCGCTCTATTTTGTTCATCTCGATTATGGTGAAGTCGTCCGAAATGAACGTTAACCAAGCGGGTTCCATTGTAAAGTTTTCAAGGGGACTTCTGGTGTGCGTTAAAATCACGGCGGAATCGATGGTGGTGCTGTTGAAAGAATATGAGCTGCTTTGGTAAGTGGCTTCGGTTGGGAGGGTAATCGTTACGTTAACTGTGTCGGCGTCTTGAACTAGGCTGGGGTACAAGGGGAAGGTGACGTTGAAGGAGGTTGTGCTCAGTTGAGAGACAAGGTTTGAGAAGACGAAGGTCGCCGTGAATTCGTATGATTCATTTGCGCTTATGTCCACGGGGCTGTCAAAGATCACGTTTATTGCATAGAAACCGATTTTTCCTAATCCAACGTCTAGTTCCACATTTAAGTGTTCATCTGGGCTAGGAGTTTCGTAAGCGAAAGAATAATCGAGGTTAAATTTATATTGGAAGGGAAATCCTATTGAAAAGTTCTTTAGCGTTACTGGTTGTTCGTTTGGCTTAAGGGATAGTTTGATCTTGTCATTAAGGACTATTAATCCGCCGTCTAGAATTTGGATGGCATGATCTATCTGGATATCTAGAGCAGATAAATCGTTTGTTTCAGGGTCAGCGGTTAGTGTGTTAACATGAAATGATGTGAGAGCTAAGAATAGAAGAGAGAAGACAAGCGAAAACAACAGCGGTCTTTTCAACTGGAACACCACATTAACTATCTGGCTGCTTCATTTGTTTTGCGTATTTATTTGGATTATCCCTTATTTACTTTTAGAAACTTAAAGCATGATGTCAAGCTTGATGGTTGCCCTAAACTCATGTTTTTGTGTTAAAAAATATGAGTTTTCATCGATTAGTAGGAAAATTCTATTAGCTTTTTATCTTTTAGGTCAACGTATTGATTTATTCTTCGAGCCAGGTTTGCTCCTATAATCCGCTCAAGGTCGGCGGCATATCTGATTTTAACATTTTTTCGTGCTTCAATTATCTTTTTAGCTGCGGCTGGACCAATATGAGGTATTCGAACAATTTCATAGTATGTAGCATTGTTCAGATCAATAGGAAACATGTCCGAGTTCAATTTAGCCAATGCCAACTTGGGATCAACATTGGGCAGAAAACCCTTATCATCTACTATCTGAGTGAATGAGTCGGCTTCAAATCCGTAATCTCGTATGAGGAAAGAGGACTGGTACAGTCGGTACTCTCGATAAGGCGGACAAGCACCTCGTTCTTCCAACGGTGTTCTGTGTACGGGTTCAAACCCGCTAAAATACACTCGTTTTAGACCTTGCTTTCTGTAAAGCCACTCCGTAACTTGGAGGTGTTGCCAGTCGTTGTCGTCCACGGCGCCCACGATTAGCTGGGTGTCATCGCCAGCTTTTCCAAAGCCGAATTTCGATTCGGTTGCTTGCTTTCTTGCTCGTTTAGTTTCGTCTATAATCCATTCTAAACGCTTTAGGATGGCTTCCTTAAATCCTCCCTTATCTGGGCAAAGTTCGTCGAAAACGTGTTTGTTCGGTGCTTCAAGATTTACTCCTATTCTGTCTGTTAACTCTACGGCTTCTCGTATGAGATGTTTGCTTATTCCAGGCATGAGTCTAAGGTGGATGTAACCTGAGTATCCCATGTTTCTAAGAGCGCGAATAGCATCCAGTTGGTTTTCAGTGATTCGGTCTGGGTCCTTAGATACAGAGGAGCTTAAGAAGAGTCCAAGTATCTTCCCTTCCTTCCAAAGGTGCATTGTTACTTCCGCCAATTTCTTGGGTTTCCACACCATGCGTGGACATTTTCGATTGGCTCTGAAGGCGCAATAAATGCAATCGTTTCTGCAATCATTTGTAAGTAAGGTTTTCAGAAGAGGGACATATTTTCCTCGTGTTGCTGCTTCATAGATGGGAACAACGCTACGGTCCCATTGGGCGCTGAGCCTTAGGAAATGCCATTTGTCTCTTTTTCGTGCAGCCCTAGACACTTCTGTCAACCGCGTTTAAGTGATAGTTAAGTCTTCTTTTGTGGGATTTATTATTTGTCTAAATAATTTTCTGAACCACATTAATCCCATTCAACGCCATGTGATAAAGGAAGAAGAGATGAATGAAATCTCCAGGATGAGGCAGCACACTCAGATTCTCAGCTTGTTTAACAGACAAATCATAGGTATCCACGCAATTAGCAGGTAAGATGACCCGTTGATGTCTAAGATTATAGGCATTAGCTCTAAGCCTAAGATGCATAGCTAAATTATATACACACAAATCAGTGCAGTTCCCCACCACTATTAAATCTCGAAGCTCCAGGTTTTCCTCAAGCCAAGGATTCATTTCAGTATTAAGCGCGGGATGCAAAGAGTTTTTACGAATTATAACAAACTCGTCAGAAAACTCGAGGTTCGCCAATTCAGGAATGGTCTCCGACTCCCTAGTGCCTTTTACACAGTGGCTTGGCCACGCCTCAAATTCAGGGGCAGCGGAATCATGAGCGTCTTGAACAAGAACAAACTTGTTGATGCCTAGTTCATGGGCTTTCTTAAATAATTCCACTATTGGCGGAATCAATTTTCTTATCCTTTCGCTGGCTAGATTTCCCTGCGAACAGAACCCTACTATCATATCTGCGGAAAAAATTGCGGCTTTTTCTGGGTCTTGAATCTCCTTTTTCAAATTAAAAGGTTTTAGCTTCTCATAAAAGTCTGATAAAAATTCAAAGAAATCCACGTTTTCTTTAACCAAAATGTCTGTCTTCATCCCAAATCCCCATTCAGTTTCTGTGATACCCCGTGCTTCATATATTTTGTGCGCATATGAAGCGAGAAGCATTTGAAACAATGCTAAAAGCTAGGATGATAGAAACCTAACTCCCCGATACCTCTAATGTTTTTTCCTAAAATAAAAAATGAATAATGGCGCCCTGGCCGGGATTTGAACCCGGGTCGCAAGCTCGTCCTTCTTAACAGGAGAGGTGTTTTCCTCCATTAAGGTATCCTCCTATTTACTCTTGTTTTGTAATATTCTGCTTAATTCTATG
>QMYO01000245.1 GCA_003662715.1 Candidatus Bathyarchaeota archaeon
ATATTCACCTTTGGCTGAGAAGATGTCCTGCGTCATTTTTGTGGTCTGGTAAGGAGGATATCCCAACTTGGTAGCTAGTCTTCCTTCACTTGAAGAAAGTATAGCCTCAACAGTGACTGGGTCATACCAGTATGCTGGTTTTGTTTGCGGATCCACAGTTTTTTGTCGATCCCAGTTTTGATCCCATATATTCCAAACGAAACCATTTGGATTAATTATGCTTAGTTCTACTAGGTGCATCATTGAGCTCGTAGTGCCTATTGGCCTCAGCTTTCCTGCAATTTTCCTATAAATCGTAACTGTTGAGTTTGGTTTAGCGCTGTATTTGAAGCTTAGGGTGAACTCTTTCATTGGTGCATATGGATAATTAATTTTTGACTCAAGAAATACTGTCACTGCTTCTCTGCTTCCCGTCTTACTGGCATTATAAATGAATAACCATCCACCCCCTATCTTATGTGCAGTAATTGACTTTGGGAGATTTTGCGTACTTAGGTTCCATTGAATTGGAATCTCCATTTGTGGAGGAAGATCGCGTAAGTTAGGAAATATTAGTGTATACCACTCTGGAACCGCAAATCTATATGCTTGCCGAGGCGCTGTTGTTTGAACTACATCTTCACTATAGGGTGCCAGTACCGGTGAGAAGACCGCCATGACAATGAAACATCCCAGCAATCCCAGTCCTACAAGTCCAATTTTATTGTGAGAATATTCGAACCAAAAGTTTTTGATTCTTCTTTTCCAGAGCTTTTTTGTTGTCTCCTTTATGGGAAGTCTCATATTCTCATCTCCTTGCTCCAACACGTATTCTAGGATCTAGGAAACCATAAAGAATATCTGCGATAAGATTACATATAACAACCAGAGTTGCAACGACAAAGAGTACAGCTTGGACTACTGGGAAATCCGGGTTGGCACGACTGATAGAACTGAGGTACCATTTTCCAACGCCTTCTAGTCCGAAAATGGTTTCTGTAATAATTGCTCCTGTGACCAGTCCCGGAATACTTAGAGTGATCATAGTGATTATTGGAGGATATATACTCCTAAATGCATGCTTGAACAAGACAGTTCTTTCGCTTGCACCCTTTGCTCTTGCTGTCATAATGTAATCTTGTGTAAGTGCATCAAGCATCATATTTCTTGTGTATAACGCCCAACTGCCAAACCCTGTAATTATTAACGTGAGTGCAGGAAGAGCTATATGCCAAAGTATATCAGCTGCTAAAAGTATTGGATTTTCTGGACGCGGATAGCTTACCCAGCCTCCAGGCGGGAAGATAAGTATTCCATGAACCTTATACAAGTAACTTGTGAAAAATAGAACGGCTAAAAGTTGGACGAAGAATGTGGGAACACCCCAAGTAAAGAGTCCTAATCCTAAAATAGTTACGTCCCATTTTGTTCCCCTCTTCCATGCAGCAAATATTCCTAATGGTATTCCTAGGGCGATATTACCTATAAGCGCAAGTCCTAAGAGAAGTACGGTTAGGCCCATGCGCCAGCCCATATCTCTCGCGACAGGATTTTTTGTTTCGAAAGAGATTCCAAAGTACGGCGGGAGAAGACCAAACGAAAACATATTTCTCAAGTATTTGGCATACTGTACAAAGACGTTTTCTCCAATGCCGTACTCTCTTTTAATCATTTCCACGAGCTCGGGGTTCTTGGCTAGTTCGGGGTCAAGGAGATACCTTACAGGATCAGCAGGGTATAAAACGAATATAATGAAGTTTAATGTTGCAACTGCCCATAAAATTAAAACTCCAACAGCTATTCTTTTAGCGAGGTAAGACCTCAATGTCATTTCTTTCACCTTAGGGCTTCATAATTTTATTTTTTCATTTATTTAAGCTTTGACTTAAATGTAACCTTTTTATATAACAATGTTCCGCAAACTTTTTAAATGCGGCATTGAGATATTAAATTGCAGAGAACTGAAAGGGGAGAAGGACTTGGAAAGAAAACGTTTATTTAAAGTATTTCCGGTGATGTTTCTACTATTCTTCCTTTTGCTGTCAAGTAGTTTCCTAGCAGTTGCCTATGCGCAGATCAACATTGACCAATTTCCACGTATTGACGAAATATACTTTACTATTGCTTACCCTGAAGCTACCGCTATGAGCTATGCTAGGTCTGGGTATTTGGACACAGTAATCGGCATGATTAACCCGGACAACGTTGAAGAGCTGGAGGCTGGTGCTGAAGGTATTGTGTTGAAACCTGATGGCGCCGGCACCTACACTGAGTGGACAGCTTCTGAGGGTGCTAATTGGGAATGTGTTGATGATGGAACAGTTCCCGACGGAGATACGACTTACGTATATAGTACAACCGACGGTGCAATGGATTCTTATTCCATTGAGGATCCTGGAGTAAGTGGAGATATAGCCTCCGTGACTATATACGCCTATGCCAGATACGAAAACCTTTCAGCACCAGATTCATATGACGAGGCTGATGGAATTCAATTCGTTCTGGTTCAAGGTACTACTATAAACTACTCAAGTACAATAGTTTTGAGTCTATCATATCCAAGCATAGGCAGTCCGGACAGTGCTACATTCACAACTAATCCTGCAACTGGCGAGGCTTGGACCTGGGATGAGATTACCGCTTTGGAGGTTGGCTATGTACACGTAGCTAGGGGCAGTTATACAGATAAGGTTGTAGTTACAAGCATATTCATTGAAGTCGCCTATGTTCCTCCAGGTGTTTATCCATGGAGCATAAGCATGAACCCTGGCTTCCATATGTGCTATCTTGGTATCAACTGCAGAGATTATCCACCAGAGCCTCCAGAAGGAAAAGATTACTATCCAGGTGCACCATACGGATACAGAGGCCCAGACTTCGAGCTTTGGCCTCTGAATGAGAGCGACTTTAGGCTTGCCCTTCACTACCTTATTGGTTGTAGAAAAGACGAGTGGATCTCAACGCTTTACAGGTTCATTAACGTTAGATTGGATACGACTATTCCTCCGGCAAACTTGTTCTATTACAATAGGGATATTCCACCTATGCCCTACGATCCAGAGGAAGCTATGAATCTGCTTACAGCACTTGGCTGGAGTAACGAGACTGGAAAGTGGATTCACGAACCGTCTGGAAGGGAGCTTAGACCAATCTATGTACTGTCGCCTGTTGAGGCTCCACCGTCAGTTGCGCTAACAGACTATTGTGTTGCTTCATGGAATGAATTCTTCGGAACAACGGATACTCCTGGATATCACGAAGGCACATCTGATGAAGGTAAATACTTCCACAACTATCCAATAACATTCTACGATATAATTGACTATGCATGGTGCAACCGTGACTTTGACATTTACTTCCTATGCTGGGGTCTAGGAAGAGACCCAGACTACCTATACTACTTCTTCCATCCAGACCTAGACTACTGGGACGGGTACAACAGCCCCGGCCTACGCACACCAAACAACGAACTAGAAGACATGCTATATGCAATAGAATACTGGCAATTCCCAGAAGGCACCCAGGCTGAAGTTGCCACAAATCCGGAGCATCCATCCTATGTAGGCATGACAATTGACAGTGTAGACGAGATGAAAATGCTTGTCGACGAAGTTCAATGGTGGCTCTACTACCTAGTACCATACATACCACTATACTCAAGAAACTACATCAACGCATACAGATACGGCCTCACAAGCTGGATTGAATCAAGAGGCTACGGATCCCACAACAGCTGGACATACGGATTCATGCATTGGAAAGACCTATCAAAGACATCGTTCAATATGCACGTCTCAGGACCTATAAACAACCTTCATCCTGGCTGGGCTGAATCATCCTACGAATGGCAGGTCTTAGATAGAATTTTTGACGGATTCCTGGCAGTTGATCCATTCACCCACAAGGACGTTAATTGGGCCATCACAGGATACGAATATGAACTGTTTAACGGCACTACGCCGGGCGGAAAGTACTGCGACGGGTCAAG
>QMYO01000246.1 GCA_003662715.1 Candidatus Bathyarchaeota archaeon
CTGAACACTCCATACATCCTCGAACTGGAAGTTACAGAATCTAATGTGATAGCTAGAGCCTATGATGAGGCAGAAAATCTATTAGGCTCAGCAACCTTGTCGTTGCCTAATTTCGGTTCTCCGCCAACCTTCACCGTTGACCTTAGAACAAAAACCGAGGGAGCCGAGGGAGTTACTTCTCAAGGAGATGTTGACTGGATTAAGGCTCCTAGCTATGGGACTTAAAGATGGCTCTGGAAATTCGCGGATTTAAAGAGTGGGCTAAGAGGAATTGGAAATGGCTCTTGTTAGGCGCAGGTATAACAGGTGTGGCTGTTGCTGGCGCATATGTGGCTACACGAAAGGCACCATCAGTTGCTCCACCTGACTATATAGTGAAGTTTGGGCTTGTAGCCGACAATCACAACAGCATATATAAGACTTTAAGGGCTGACCTTGAGAGGGATAAAGCCTTGCCATATACGGAAAATTTCGTTGACGAAATGAATGCTTGGACAGACCCATGCGATTTTATCGCTGTCCTAGGGGATATTTACGACCGTATGGATGGCGGTTCATTACTAAGTCTCGATGAGGCGGAGGCAAGCCTCCGGGAAATTTGCGAGGCTTTCTCAGAGGCTAAAATGCCAGTATATTATGTTCTAGGTAACCATGATATAGCGCCAGTAGGAGCCACAAAGGCTTGGGTTAAAAGCATACTGGATGATTATCCTTGGATGAGGTTTCCATATTACTATTATAGTTTCGATGTTAAACGTTTTCATTTCGTGGTTTTGGATGGATTTGACGTGGATAACCTAGCGAGTAACTCTGAAGCCGTCCATGATGACCACTTCTACATTTATGATGCAGAACTAACTTGGCTTAAAGAAGACTTGGCTAATATAGATAGACCTACGGTTGTATTCTGTCATGTCCCAATATCTGGTAGATGGGAACCAACTTCCCCAGATGGTTCAACCTACAACCGAACAATAAACGGAGCAGAAGTAAGGGATGTGCTAGAGAAAAGTGGAAAGGTTATAGCTGTATTTGAGGCTCACTGGCACAACCCACACACAGAACCATACTATCAAACCTACATGTGGAAAGAAGCCACAATACCATACTTCGGGTTATACAGCCTAGTGGACAACGACAATTTGAACAGTCGCACAAGAGTTACTCTAAACGCAAAAGAGAGAAGGGGAAAAGTAGAGTCATTTGGAGAACTTCCGAAAACCTTTGAGTTTAGCTGGTGATGGAATGAGCGTTAAGACAGTTGGTGTTGTTGCTTTAAGCTCTGCTTTGGCTGGTCTGGTTGGCTCGGCTGTTACTGCCCAGTATGTTAGGCTTAACTATAAGCCTGAACTTGACTTTTACCAGCATAAGCATCCATATAGAGTTGATGGTTTCAAGGAGCCTAAAGGGGAATTTGCCTTCACCTATTACTATGATGGTTATAGAGGTGCCTTCAACCGCATAGCCTTAAAGCATATAGAGGAGCTTGAGCGTAGAGGTTACGTTGTTAGGGTTAGGGAAATCCATGAGTGGCTTGTTAATTTTAAACATCCAGATGCAGAACCGCTGAACGACTTCGCAATAGCCTATCTGATAGCGCCTAAGGAGTATGTGCGT
Organism: Candidatus Bathyarchaeota archaeon; assembly: GCA_003662715.1. Next base: position 1,618 of record QMYO01000246.1, read on the forward strand.
GTCTTTCCTATTGCAGATGGACATGTAGGCTGGGGAGTAAATCCAGACCTAGACCACTTCACAGAACTATTAGAGTTCGTTTTAGACAATCTGGATTACTGCAAGCATAAAGCCATGAGAAACAGAAGCCTATACACTAGGCAGACTTGGAGCCAAGTAATAGACCAGTTTTTGAAGAAGGTGGAGGAAGTATGGGAGACACACTAGAACTGTTGAAGCAATGCCACAAAAGATTTGGTTGGGGAATACTGCTTGCCTTCCCAGAGGATTTTCTAGCCTTCTATAATGGTGGCTTATGCTTAGATATTGGCTGTAACGTCTGTATGCTAGCCGACCTAGTGGGTAGGGAACGCTACATTGGTATAGATATAGCCTATTATGGAGACCACAAAGGAACATTCATACTTGCAGACGGACAAAAACTGCCCTTTAAGGATAAGGCGTTCGATTTTGTAAGCATGATTGAAACTTTGGAGCATCTGCCAGACCCATATTGCTGTCTAAAAGAGGTTCATAGAGTTTTACGTAAGGGTGGAAGGCTGTATATACAGACGGTTGAAGCTAACAGCCCAGAAGCCGAAAGAGACCCTACACATGTTCAGAGCTTCCACATCTGGAGTCTTGGAAGATTGCTTAGAACCGTTTTTGGAGGCTTGTTTGGAACAGTAGAGCAGAAGGGAGGAACCTTAATAGCTAAGGTGGTGAAATAGGTTGAAACTAAGACCTTTCCTTTTTCTTAGGAAGCTCATACTTGACATACAACCAATATATTATCACAAGACCAACCGTCGCAGTAATTATAATTCCAAGCATAAGAATTACAAGTGCATCTCCAATATCCATATTCTATTCCCTCACCTATTATATCTGCTTTCTAATCCTCATTTTATTTTTTCCATCCAAACAGGTGAAAGTAATTGAGTAGAGGGAAAGAAGTTTCAAACGCATTCACGGTAATCGCTCTAATTTTGGGATTGGTAAGTTTAGCTTCGTCCTTTGCTGGAAAGAGGGATTTATCCTTAGCTTTAGGATTTTTGGGGTTATACGAATCTTATTTAGGCTTGATTGTGAGGGTGATGTAGGTTGGCTGTTCCGTTTGCCTTAGCTGTTAAGGGGTTCAGTGTTGGCATAATAGACCATCAGATAGACATTTGTGTTATTGGGTATGGAAGTAAGGATGCGCCAGATGTAACCGTTCACTTGACGAGACCAGATGGCTCAACGAGAACCTACTCGACTAGCGTTTTGCCACTCTATCGTGGAGGATTAGACGTAGCCGTTGTCAGCATACCTAAAGAAGATGTTGACTTGGCTGGAGACTACACTATTTATGCGGATACAACCATAGAGGGAACAACCTATACAAGCAACAGCCTAGTTGTAAATGTTCCAGCAAGAATTAGAACTTTAACATTCACGCTTAAAGACCCCTATGGAAATCCAATGAAGGAAGGCTATGGAACAATTGTTTTAGCGCATAAGAAGACTGGAAGCATGGCAATGTATGTTACAGATGAGAATGGCAAAGTTACTATCCCAGAGTTTGCCACAGACAAGGACTGGCTTATGGAAGTTCACTTCAGAAACCCAAACAACCCAAAAGAATTTGACATGAAACTCTATGACCCAGTTGACTTCAGAGAATTACCAACAGAATTTAAGGCTGAAGGATGGTATAGAGAAAAATACTTTAAAATTGAAATTGAAATCAGCCGTGAAAAATTCATTGATTTTTTGGCAATGAAAAATCCATCATTAGCTAAGCATACGTGGCTTGTTGACAAATATTCGGTTCTTTCAGCCTACGTTGTGGCAAATGAAATAATTGGTGGCTTACCATACTTATTGGTTCAAGGAGCTAGTTATGATGTGGAAACTGAAACACTTACAGTTATATTTAAAGGGCTGGGCTTAGCACCATTTGTAATTGCGGCGCTTCTAATAATTGCATTTACTGGCGTTGTCCTTACAGGTGTGGCAGTCATAAAATACTTTGAAATGAAGAAGGCTGAGGCTGAGGCTGAACAGGCGAGGAATAGGGTTCTTGCAGAGGAGCAGTATTGGGATTTAGTTAAGTATGTTGGAGAGTTGAGGGCGAGTGGCGCAATTACAAAGGAGGATGTAGCCTTACTGCTTGGGTCTGCAACCGAATACGCTAGTAATTGGCAACCTCCAGCCGTTATTCCATCATGGGTTTGGGCTATAATAGGCATAATCATAGTAATGGTCTAATTCAAGCCTATAATCGTCGCTTGAACCCGTTACTACGTCTCAATCCCAAATCTTCAACGGCGAAATCCGCACAATCATTAAAGAGGCTTGAGGCTAAGACAAACACGCCATATAAG
>QMYO01000247.1 GCA_003662715.1 Candidatus Bathyarchaeota archaeon
AATTGCAGCCTCGGCTCCAAAAGCGTTAAAGTAAAGGAGACGCTAAAGTATGAAGTGGAGAAGGGCTGGCTGGCAGATACTCTTGCACCTCTTCCTTGCCTTCCTAATAGTGGCAAGCATAATTCTTCTGGCATTCCATGTTGAAATTCCAAGCGTTAAGGCGGGTATAAGTACAGTTCAGCTTTGGGTAGATGGTTACGATGAAACCTATAATGATTGGTCAAAATATGGTGTTTCACCTTATTTGGATGCTCAAGATCAGCCGGACAATTATATTGAAGCGAAATCTGGAAGTGCGTTAGATGGATATTACACGTTTGAGAATTTAAGTTTGAGTAATGTTGAGGTTCTGAATGTTACGCTTTACATTTACTGTAAAACCACTTATAGCTTTAATCCGATAACAGTTTATGTATGGAATGGTTCAGACTGGAATAGTTATCAAGTTACGTCTGTGGATTGGAACTGGACTGCAATTAACCTTGAGGATTTTCTGGATTCTGTTGAAGAAGTTAACGTTGCAAAGGTTTACTTTGAAAGCGACTCTTTATATGGGCCTTATGGAACCTACATTGATGCTGCCTATCTGAGCGTTGATATTGAAGCTGAATCGATTAGCTTAATTGGAGAATCTACAAGTGAATACCCGATTATCGGTATGTATCAGCGATGGTGTTTCTATGCTAAGGGATTATTCTGGGCTTTTTATTCAAATGGAACACATATGGTTTATGCTTCAGGAAATGGGACAAGTTGGAACAGTTCAGTAGCTGTAAGACCTTCAACTAATGGACATTACTTCTCAATCTGGTTTGATGGAACATATGTGCATTACGCTTTTGCAAACTGTTCGGCTGGAAACAGCCTTTACTATAGACGTGGCACTCCACATGCAAATGGAACTATTACTTGGCAAACTGAACAGACTGTCTTAACAGTTTCTTCACCAATGGCTATTCATCGTCCTACGATTGCCACGGATAGTCAAGGATATCCTTGGATAGGATATGCATTATACAACGAATCAAATTATATTTCGCATCCCTATGTAATTAAATCTTCAATTAATAATGGAACATGGGTTACAGCAGAAGGCTTTCCATATCAATTGACAACAGAAAATTTCGTTGGAATTTGGAGTAGCATTGTTGTTCCATTATCAAATGGGAAAATGGCGGCTGTCTATGCAAAACATAGTGGGACTGTCAAAGTTAAGGCATGGGATGGTTCAGCTTGGAGAGCCGAAACCAACACTACTAACGTTATAAGTATGGCATGTATGTTAAGCGCTGTAGGCGAGAATGACTATGTCCACATCGCCTTTCATGAAGACACAAACTATGACTTGGTATATGCCAAATACTCTTTTATCAGCAACAGCTTCATCAACGAAACAACACTTGAATATGGAATGACATCAACAACTGGCCCTTCCATAACTATTGATTCTGGAGGGAACCTCTACATTTTCTGGTATGGAACCCCAAATGATTATGTTTATTACCGAAAATATGATGTTCACAATAAAACTTGGAAGCCGCGCAAAGAATGGATAATTAGCCAAAGATTCAAAAGAGAAGACTACTGCATTTCATTTTATCAATCATGGAATGGCTATATAGGCTTCATGTTCGTAACGGGTTCTTCATCTCCATACAAAGTCAAATTTGCATATTTTAGAGTTATAGAACCCTCAGAATTTGGCACAGAAGGAACCCCGCAACCTGAAGCAACCATAACACATTATGCATTTTGGCAATACTTCACATTTGATTATGCAGAGTTTTACTGGAATATTAGTGGAACGTGGCAATTAAATGGAACTATTAATTGGGAGCCTAATGCAACCGATGTGTGGAGTAATTTTACCCGCACTATTCCTGCAAACAGTAGTGGTCTAAAAATCGCATGGTATATAGTTGCTTATGACGTTAACGGTAGCTATGGAAATACACCCATACAAGTGTATAAAGTTGGTGCGTTTTACTCTTTAACTTTTGATGAAACTTTAGGCGTTGATATCGAAAGAAGAGTTGAAGTTTCTATTTCTCGGACTTACACTTTAACTTTTTCGAGTAGTACATTTAAATCATTAGAAATTGCAGTTGCAGAGTCTTTTAACTTATTTATTTCAAAATTTGAAAGGATTTCATTGGCTTTAACGGAAATTTTAGATTTCGCACATTCAACATTTAAGAATGTATTTAAGTTTCCCTTCGAAACTTTAGCCTTCAAAGATTGCTCTTCTAAGGCTTTTGTTAAGGTTAGCTTTCAGAGTTTAGGCTTTTCGGAAAAGCTTTTAAAGCATATGCAAAAGTTCAGCGCTGAAACTTTAAAGTTGCCGGACAAGGTTAATTTCAACATTTACCTTCTGCTACGTGAACAGATAATTGACAAGCTTGGCATTCAAGACTTGCTACTAAAAAGCATTAAAATCTTGAGAATTGAAAGTTTAGGGCTTCAAGACTTAATTAACAAGTTCATATGCAAACTTCAAGCTGAACAAACCAGCTTCTTAGATGAGCAGTTCATAAGTGTATTTATAGTGATTAAAGAGCAGGTAATCCATGAATTTGTCAAGATAGGCGATAGAATATTCAAGTTTTTAGTGATAATAAAGGCTGAACCCTTAACATTGCTGGAAACAGCAACGAAAAACATTAGAATTTTCAAGTCTGACAGCATCAGCCTGCTGGATCAAACCTTCAAGCGTATAGGACCATTCTTCCATGAAAAAGTCATTTCGGAAACGGCTGGCTTCAAAGATTTAGCCATAATCCAAGTTTGGACGCCATGGTATAACGACCCAGCCGAATTCATGAAGGTAATCCTTTTCGGATTCTGCATCGGCCTATTCATATATTGGATTGCAAAGAGGCTGTAAAGCCATGCTATGGTACCAAAACCCAATAAACGTCATCCTCGTAATACTATTCCTGATCCTTTTAGCCTACCTAATCAAATATTTCTGGGACAGAGTCTAAGCTTTCCATAATTTTTGCAGATAATCAGCATATCTCGGATAATACTTGTCTGCAAGACGTTTAAGATTGGCGTAGTGTCTTTCACCTACCGTTTTTGGAGCTCTTCCTTGAATAAAGTCGGCTACTCCCTCCGGAATTTCCAGTTCAAGCATTTTATGAAAAACAAACTTGCGGATATATTTAGAAGCCACCAATCCATACCGCCTACAAACCTTGCTTGTCGCATCTGCAGATAGCTTTTCTCCGTTTTTTCTGAGCATTTTTGCGGTTTCATGCATGAAATAGGCATAAAAGCTTTTCTTGCTTGCCCGAATCCAGAAAAGCGGAACACAAACATAGTTTTCATGGGTTTCCAACTTTTCAGAAAATTCATGAAATTCATTCGTTAGCTTAACGGCTTCTATAAGCCTAAGACCGGACTCCAAAAGAAGCTTATAGACTGCTTTATACTTCTCTGGAATGCGCCGCAACTTCCCTATACTCTGCCTAACGCTTTCCTCATCCGGAACATAATTATCCACAAAGCGAGTGTCCTTAGGCAAAGCCTTCCTCAACGAATCAATAAAAGCAGAATCAAAACCAGCCAACTCACAAAAATTAAGTAGGTTCCGAAGCGAAAACAATAAGCAATGCTTCTGTCCGGCCGATAAACCATCAAAAAGTCTAACCACATCCAAAGGCTTAGAAAGTTTCGGCGCAAACCTATCCAAATAAGAAACAATGCTACGCCTATAATCAAAAGCCAAACTTCGGCTATTCAACCAAACAAGGAAGTCTTTACGGAGCATTTGCCAATCAACAATGAGACTTGGGCTCTCGGGACCCCGGTTCAAATCCGGGCAGCCCCACCATGGTTGGCGGTTGCTGGCTGTCTTTGACAGCCGACCTTCAATTCTATTTATTTCTTCGATGAGAGCTTTTCTTGCCAAGAATGAGATGTTTAATCCGTATTTTCTGGCTTTCTGGACAAGGT
>QMYO01000248.1 GCA_003662715.1 Candidatus Bathyarchaeota archaeon
CGTTAGGAAGGCCTACTTTACCTACGGAAGGTTCGACATTGTAGCCTTCGTTGAGGCTGAGAACTACAAGGACTTAAGAGCGATAACAACAAAGATAAACTCTATAGACGGAGTAAGAAGCACAGAAACCTTAGCAGAGGCATGATCTGACGCAAGTCTGAATACTGGATGCCAAAGGTCAGCTTCATATTCGCTGCCTCCCACGACGCATCAGAGCATCTCTAAGATTCACTCCTTAACAGCCCTCTAGGAGAACATAAACTGACCGTCTACTGTTAAGTCTATTCCAGACGCAGGAGAGTCTCAAGACGTAACAACGGCGATGGACCAGCGAGACTTATTCTTGTCTGGAAAGTTAGATTTTTCCAAAAATATTTCTTAACAAAAATGAAGAACATTAGAACAGCAGCCATTTAGTTAAAATATTAAATTTCTGGTTGTCCCGTATTTTTTCGGATTATTGAATAGAGGGCGTCGATGACTGCGAATGTACCTACCATAATCACCATTACGCTCATTAGATTTAGCGAGAACACTTGATACCAAAGTATCGCCACTATTAGGAGAAAGAACCTCCAGAGAATCTTTAGCTTTGCATGTCCATGAAGGGCGGGAGAAATGAAGGCTAAGAAAGTGAAGGCTCAAGGAATCGCCGTTTTCATATCGTTTATGTAAACGCCGTAAACCATCATAATCAGCCCAGAACGGAAGAAAACAGGGAGAATATGTAAACAATATGATGCGCTCTCTGCTGTTTGCTTTGCTGTCTGAGCGCATTTGACTCATTGTTTGCATCATTACAATGCTGGCGCGCCTAAGAGTCTATTAAGGATGAATCTTATGACCGTGAATGAGCCTAATGTAACCATGACGATCGAAATGAAAAATTTATCATGAATTCTCCGTTTAATCGGGCTGCAACCATTTCCGCAGGCTGACCTGAGAGTAGGGTCCCTATTAGGGCTCCGGCAGTACAGCCAGAGATTAAAGCCCCTTCATGCCTGCACGCCGTAGGAACCTGATGATCATAGCAGGGATAAAGCTTTAAAGATCTGTAGTAGTAGTGGGCCGAAGACCAAAAGCCCGAACAGAAACGCTAAGATTAAGACAACAATGAAGTTTCTAGGTTTTATAAACCACCCTGCGAAACCTGTCGGGCTTCTCTTAAAAGATTTTATGACCCATGATTCTCCTTTGGCAAGGTTATGAGCAAGGGAGAGGCTCATGATCCCTCCGGAAATGGCGGTCATGCCAGCTATGATTAATGTTGCACTAACAGGTGGGAGTGAATATAGAACTGCAATGCCATCCGCAATACTAATTGATCCTAACGTTAGACTCAGAATACCGCCCCGTCTTAGCCGCTGTTCTAGGGTCTTGACCCTTTCCTTTTCCTCCATACATCCCCCTCATAATTAATAAATACTACGATATGGATATAGTCTCCTAATACCAACCACACGGGATTCCACATATAAAGTAGCAACCTCCGACTGCGATTACGCAGATTATACACATGGCAGATGCAACTAGACATAATTCAGGTTGAATAGTACATATTGTCAAAGCAATATAACAAGTATCTGCACACTCAGCGGTTTCTATTCCACAATGAATTAAACAGATCAAACATTCTAGAGACCATCCGCCGCCGCCCGGTGGGCATGGCTGGCAAGCGCCATTCACGCAGCAGTATCCTGGGCCGTACATCATCTCGCAGATCAAGTCTTCCTCTTCCTATCTGGGGATTAAGTATGACATGTAATAAACACCTTACAATAGGTGCTGTATCAGTATGATTACGAATATGCCGAAGAGGGAGACTGAGATCACGAATATCCAGAACTTTGTGGGGTCTGCTAGCCAGCTTGCAAGGCCTGTAACCTTCTTCTGGCGGTGTTCCATCAACCACTTTTTCCGTTTAGCGAGTTCCTCAGCCCCGAGCAGTTCTACAATACCCACACTGATAACCATCATATCCATAATTAATCCCAGTGAAGCAACATAAGAGAGCCCGCATAAAATCAACATAATATCAAACACCATTACAATGAGTCCCAATGTTATCAGTAAGAAACCGCATCTACGAAACTTCCTCTTCGCAACTTCAACACCCTTATTCATGACCCTTCACCATCCACATGGGATTGCACATATTGAATAACAGGCTACATTTGCTATTATACATATAATGCATGCAGCTGCAGCAACTAGGCAAGTAGGGGCTGGTGGTGGAGTTACTAGACATACTCCCATAGCATCATTGCAAGCAATTGCGCACATTGGTACATGAATCCCACACTCAATTAGACACCATAAGCATTCTGGTGACCATCCGCCGCCGCCCGGTGGGCATGGCTGGCAAGCGCCATTCACGCAGCAGTATCCTGGGCCGTACATCGTCTCGCAGATCATGTCTCCCTCTTCACCTGGTGGACACTCTGGATATGAGTCCGAATCTGTTTGATCTATTAAGATCGCGTTGCTTTGCAGGATCTCCTTATCGTATTCTTTTAGTTGGTCCTCTACGATCTTGGAGAGGTGTTTGGCCTCTTCTTTCATCTTGTAGTAGCCTTTTGCAAGTTGTGCTAAGACTTCGTCTCCACTCTTCTCGTATAGTTTCCCTACTTCCTTGGCAACTTTTCCTAAGACTGCGTAGTGCTGAGATAACGTTACGGACGAGTTGAACTTAACGAACTCCAGTGACATCAAGGACTTGTTTGCTGGCATATAATTCATGATTGTGAAAGAGCTGTTATAGGTCTCTGAGCCTAAGGGTGCGAGGATCGTGAATGTGGTAAAGTTGTATCCTGCGTGATGAACGGTATATCTAAGGCTGTAGAACTGCCAAGACCCATCTTGGGTGGTGATCTCCGTCGAGGTGAACCTCGCTGTTCTATCGGCTTGTTCTGTGAGTTCATTATAGCTCCAAAGAAGAGTCGTAGTGATTGTCATCTCAAATGTTGTTCCGTTGAATTCATATGTTAGGAGGCTCACCGTTCGGTTCTCATCCTGTTCCAGCACTGTAGAATTGATATTCATGGTCACGTTGCCGCTTGGACACGTCCGGTTTTCGGCGCAAGATGTGCATCTAGGCTGAGGTGGAAGCAGAGGCTCTATCTGCAAGAGGACATCTCCGTCCACGATATCTACAGTGACGTGGTGGAATGTTGTCCAGACCGGGTAGCCTGCATCCATCCATGCTAGGATTCCGCCGAGCATGTTGTAAACTTTTGTGAAACTATGATTGGCTAGGATCTCAGACGCTATCGTGCTTCTATACCCTGATCTGCAGTAAACTATTATCTCGTCGTCTTTGTGCTCTTCAAGTTCATTGATCCTCGTTTCAAGCTCATCGTAAGGTATAAGAACAGCGCCATACAAGTGACCCATATAATACTCGTATTGAGATCTGACATCTAGGATAACGAGGTTTGGATACGAGCCGTTCGTCATCATATCGTATGCTACGTCCACCGTAATGTTGTGGAAGGCATTCTCCGCCGACTGAACCTGCCCCTCTGCAACAGCCGGTGAAATGAAACCCATAAGCAATATGGCGACGAGAACTGCACCCAAAACTCCTCTACACTTCAAGACGCTAACACCCATCGAAGTATTTGTGAAAAATTATGCACATTTTCCTTAAAAAAATTTGTGGAGGGAACATAGAAAAATTTAAAGCCTAAAATTTTTCTCCTCTCTCAAAAAGAACTTAAATATTGTTATATGTGAGAATAGTATGATACCGATATCAGAATTTTGGAAGGGTTTTTGGAAGGGATTTTTTATCAATAATATATAAAGAGAGCCTAAAAATGTATGTCTGGAACTACGTTACAAACCGGCGTGAGCCCTCCCTGCTGCCAGCCTCGCAGCGAACTTTATGGCCTCTATCATGCTCTGAGGGTTAGCTATTCCCTTCCCGGCCTTCCCGTAAGCCGTC
>QMYO01000249.1 GCA_003662715.1 Candidatus Bathyarchaeota archaeon
GGATTCCTCCAACATTCGTGGCTATAACCGGCTTACAAGAAGCCATTGCTTCCAACAAAACTATGCCCATAGTTTCCATCTTTGATGGCAAGATGCAGATCGAACATTTTTGATATTCCTTTATCAGTGTATTCTTTTTAAGCGGGCCCTTGTAAATAACGTTGTTCTCTAAACCATAGTTTTTTATGAACCGCATAAGTATGCTGAAATAATTAGAGTCTTTCACATCACCAGCAATCACCAATTTTGCTGATGGAATGGAGTTTTTGACTTTTTTCAAAGCCTTCAGAAGAGTTAATAGCCCTTTTACTGCATTAATACTGCCAGCAAATAATAATCGGTTTGACTGTTCCTCTTCTGTGATGTTAAAAAAGTCCTTATCGATACCGTTAGGAATAACACGTATCCTCGTATTTGCTCTTGAAGCTATTATTTCTTTAACATACGGACTTACGGCAATTATGTTTTTAACTTTACACAAAACCATTCTTTCAAGGAGTATTCGAGGAAGCCCGAAAACAAAGTATTTCCACCCTCCCATCCTTAAAGGTATTTCTACTGAGAATATTCCATGAACTGTTAATACAGAGGGATATTTATGGTGAAAAAGAACATAAGGCGAAATGCCTTGATAATGGACTACATCTGGATCAATTTCAGAGATTTTATTCTGAACTCTCCATGCGTGGATAATTTCGCCTAAAATATAGAATCCAAAAAATCTTAGAACATGAATAGTCATATTTCCTTGCTTCATTATTTTATCTTCTTCACCTTTCGTGATTACGTGAAGTTGTACTTCCTCAAGCTTTGATAGTTCATTAGCAAGATTTCGAATGTGTATGGAAGGTCCACCAATATCCCCAATAGTTCCGACAAGAACCACCTTCAAAGTCTATTCGCACCTATGGTTTAACTAAGTACGCTTTCGTAGACCTTTTCAACTTCATCTGTCACTTTTTCAAACGAATATTTCTCCGCTGTTCTCTGCGCGTTCTTTGATAACCTCTCTGACAACTCATCATTTTCCAATAGGTAAAGAACACCTTCAGCGAACGCCTTAGGATTTTGCTCTGTTAAATACCCATCCACCCCATGAGTCAACAAATTCCTATACATCCTATGATCAGTCGCCACAATACTTCTCCCAGTCGCCATATACTCCAAAACCTTCGTAGGAACCGCAACATTATAAAACTCAAAATCTCCCTCATGATACGCAACAGCCACATCAAAAGACTTCATATACCCAATTGCTTCATCGTGAGAAACATAGCCAGTAAAGAATACGGCCCCCTCAAGCCTCTTCTTCTCAACCAAGTTCTGAAAATACTCAGCTTCAAACTCATCTGGAAACGGACCCATCATCACAAGACTAACGTCAAAATCCGCCTCCTCCTTCACAACCTCAAAAGCCTCAATAATTCTTTCAGAACACCGCGCCCTCCCAATACTACCCACATACCCAACAACCTTCCCATCAAAACCAAAAACATCCCTAACATCCTTCACCTTAACACTCCTTGCTTTCAACAAATCCACCCCATCCCCCACAATCACCTCTATATTCCCTTCCGCCACACCCCTTCTAACCAAAACATCCCTCAATTCATGCGAAATAGCAATGACCCTGTCAACCCGATTCATACAGAAACCATCTAACCACCCTAACCACGAAGCAATCGCTTTTGGTATCCTTTTCGCATGAACACCAAAATCAACCCACAACCCTCGAACATCATAAATCGTCTTAGCTCTCCCACCAACCTTCTTCAGCAAGAGCGCAGGCAAAACTGAAGAAAACGGATTCTTCCCATGAACTATATCATACTCCTTCCCTCTCAACAATCTAAATAGGTTACGAGCAAAAATCAGTTGCCCTGCTATTGAATAAGTATCACCCGGAAGACAAAACAATTCGTAAGGAAGATTCTCAAATTGACATTTTTCTCCACTCTCTTGGATGACAACTTCCACATCGTAACCTCTCTTAACCAATTCCCTTCCAATTCCATCAGTATGCACCATCCTATGATCATTGATTGAAACGTTTTGAACAATAGCAACTTTCTCTTTCACCTTCTCACCTATTGCCCATAATTATAATTCAATGAAACTCCAACCGAAGAAGTTCTCGCTATAAGTAAACGTCAATTATCTGTTTTATTGCCCTGAAAGGATATAGTATAAAAGTCATTATTTCATGGAACTGAGATTTCCCACTCCTTCGCTTCAAAGGTGTAATAGGGACTTCAACTACCATAAGCTTATTCTTACTCGCCAACAAAGCCATTTCAACAGCCCAATGCTTCTCCGACGGAAACATAACCATATCCAAAACCTCTCCCCTAAAAGCCCTAAATCCAGAAGTCACATCCGTTAACTCGTAACCACTTAACTTATTCAACAACCAAGAAAAGAACCTAATTCCAACTCTTCTAGTAAGAGACAAAGGAAGAGGCGAACCATTAATAAATCTTGACCCAATCACCATATCCGCTTTTCCATCCAAAACAGGCTGTAAAATTCCATCAAGCTCTTTAGGATCATGCTCCCCGTCAGCATCCAACTGAACGATGACGTCGGCGCCCCACTCTTTCGCCAATAAATAGCCAGTTTTCAATGCTCCTCCAACTCCTAAAGATACAGGATGTCTAACCACCTCTACATTTCTCTCCCGCGCTACTTTATACGTTCCATCTTCTGAGCCGTCGTCAATAACGAATACTTTTGTCTTCATCGATGGATTTAGGAAAGGAAGGTTGTCCAAAACTTTCGCTAGAGACTCTTCCTCATCACGAGCCGGAATTACTATTCCTATCTTCTTTTCTATCATCATTCATAGCCTCCAACATTTTAGCAACTTTATAATCAATAATGGCTTGCTCTCTAATCATCGTGGTTATCTTATGTTTTAGGTCGGAAAGAAAAGTATACAAGACAAAAACGAGAACGAACAGCGTAAGGGTAGATCCCGCAGTAAGTATATACATGTTTGACTCCAAAGTTAGCACAGGCGCAACATAAGCAACTATACTGGGATACAAATCAAACACAATGAAAAGAATCCAGAACAGAACCCAGAACAGAAATGATCTACCGTTAATCCTTCCCTTCCTTCGAGCGTACAAAACAAATGCAATTGCTGCAAATGCAAGCAGCAATCCAACGATTTGTATGCCGCGAATCATCTATGATTACTTTTTTTATCGTTTGGTTCTAGTTACGATGTTCAAAAACCGCGATTCTGCCGCTACTAAAAACGGACACAAAGTCTTTGGGAACGCTGAGATCATACCATCCAATGTTTTCATTCCACCACACAAAATATACAGTCCCGAAACCTTTTTCAAATGCTGTATTCATCGCTTTTTCAACGTCATTTTTGAAATAAACCTTAACGCGTCTGCTGTCCAAATACAATTCAGCCCAAGCCAAAAAAGCATCATGCGCTAACAAAGCCGAACCATCACTCATTTTCACATTCAACCATTCCATAGCCCCAACTACATCTTCAACATCCTGAACCGGAACACTGTTACTCAGCATCGATGAGGGCAGATATGACGTTGTTGTAGGAAGACCAAACAACCCAGCTCTTCCAGAAAACAAAGGAGTGGCTGCAAAAAGCAAACCGAGAGAAAAAGAGAGCCCCAAGATCAGCTTCGCCGACCGTTTAGACAACCTTATCCACCTCAACCATCGAAAAGCTGGAGTAACGCTCTTGTCCGTTGAATGGAGAACTCTCCAAACGCCATTAACTGCATAGAAAGTGAATGGATAAACTAACATGCGCATCCACCTATGCCAGACATTCAAAGCGAAAAACGGTGTTATCAAAGCGCCAAATGAGCCAATCAAAAGCAAGATATTCCATCCGTCAAGAACTTTATCTCTGAAAAACCCGACAAGCACAAACGGGAGAACTATTATGAA
>QMYO01000250.1 GCA_003662715.1 Candidatus Bathyarchaeota archaeon
CCTCTCTGCACATGCACACACTAAACCTTTCTCACTTTCACCTCTCCCTTTCTTAATCATACATCAGTAAGCGTCAAGTGTTTGAGCCAGTCCTTCATGTACTCATTTAGATATCGCTCTACTGTTGGAATGTCTATTCTGTAAATGATTACACCATAAGGATTCTTCCTTACAGTCTTTAGAAATCCCAAGTCTTCATTCAGCATTTTCAAGTATTTCTTTACTGTTCTCTTGTCGGCTCCTATGTGAAGCTTAATCAACCTTTCAACTTGCGTGGTGGATTTTATAAACTAACAAATAGATGAAGTTTTAGAAAAATATGAAAAATGGCTCGAACAGAAAGAAGTATATAGTGCGTCTAAAAAGAGCTAATCGTTTGGAGTGAAAATGGTGATTCCTAAGGTTACGGAGGATACTGTGACAAATCTTTTGGTTAAGGAGCTTGAGAGGTATGGGGTTAAGGCTGAGACTTTTCCTACGATTCAGACCCCGGGTGGTGTTAGGAAGCCTGATGTTTGGTGTGTTAATGCGGGTACGTATCCTATTGAGGCTAAGTTCAGGGAAGGAGATTTAATTAATGCTATAGCGAAGGTTCAGAACGATTACCTTAGATGGTATGACATTCTTGGAATAAAGGGCGGTTTTGCTATTCTTTATCCTGAGGAGCTTGCTAAGCCGATGCGTTCTGACGTTTTGGCTGAGTTGGTTTATAAGGCTAAGTTTAAAGCCGTTGCGATGTTTCCGCCTAAGGATAAACGTAAAAGCTTCACGGTTTATGAGGGGACTCTACAAGAAATAGCGAAGATATTGGCTGAGCATATTCTTACTCCGCCGGAGTATGTCGAACCCAGCACAGAATACATCATTAGGGCCTTAAGAGACGCTGCGATGTATATAACCCTCACATTGAAATATCTGTCTGGAAAGGAGCTTGAGGACATTTTTGGTGGAAAGGAGGTTTTCACAAACATCCTCCAGTATGAAGAGCGGAAGTATCCTGTTGAAACTTTGAGGCTTGCATCGGCTTATCTGCTCATAAACCAGTTGCTTTTTTATCACGTTCTTTCTCGGCATATGCCTGATAAGTTTCCAGAGATAGACGCGGACAGAATTAAGCGGCCTGCCGACCTAAACGAGTACTTTAAGAACGTCTTAAACGTAAACTATCGAACGGTTTTTTCCTATGATGTAGCGTCAAGGATTTTTCCGGGTTTTAGAGATCAGATTATTGCCGTTATTAACGTAATTAAGGGATTGGGCCCGGAAAAGGTAGGAGGGGACCTGCTTGGCACGATATTCCATGACTTGGTTCCTTTCGAAGTAAGAAAGAGTGTCGCAGCTTTTTATACGAATGTTTTGGCAGCTGAGCTTCTGGCTTGGCTATCCATTGATACGCATGATGCTAAAGTAGCGGATCTTGCAGTTGGAAGCGGAGGCTTGCTGGTTGCTGCCTATAGAAGGAAGCGTCATATTTTGGAGAAAGAGAGAAGTTTCACTGCAGAGGACCATAGAAGATTTGTTGAGGAAGAGCTGTTAGGAATAGATGTTATGCCTTTTGCTGCTAATGTTGCTGCATGCCACCTCGCTCTGCAATCCCCCGAGTACTTTACTAACAAGGTGAATGTGGCTATTTGGGATTCAACGGAACTTGAGCCAAGTAAAAACATTCCCTCCATAGCGGGCTTAAAATTCGTGTTAAAGGGACAAGCTGGCCTCGAAATGTTCATTGAGCCTGAATCAGAGGCAAAAGGAGCAGTAAGTCTAACAGGACGAATACCAGAGGAGATTAAGCTTGAAAAATATGATGAGGTCATAATGAACCCTCCTTTTACCAGGCAAGAAAGAATGCCGAAGGAATACAAAGTAACGTTGAATGAGAGGTTTAAAGATTATAAGGAATACCTTCACGGACAACTCGGATACTTCGGTTATTTCATACCTTTGGCAGACAGATTTCTCAAGAAGAACGGCAAAATGGCTCTTGTCCTACCAGCAACTGTTTTAAGGATAAAATCATGTGAAGGAATCAGAAGATTATGGGCTAAGCACTATCATGTGAAACATATTCTAACGACGTGGCGTAGATCAGCGTTTTCCGAAAGTGTCCGATTTAGAGAAATTTTACTTATTGCAACAAAAGGAAAACCGCCGAAAAACGCGAAGACCGTAATAACCGTTTTCAAAAAACTGCCGAAAACTCCGAATGAGGCAAGGAAAATAGCTGAGTTGATAAAGCAAACAAAAGCTGATTGGCAAGATGAAAAAGTAACCGTGAAAGTCTACGACTATGCAAAATTGAACAGTGACACTAAAAACTGGTTTAAATGGATATCGGTCAGCGATTTAAGCTTAATAGACCTGATGGAAGAACTGCTAAAATCAGATAAGCTGGTACCTTTATCAACAATAGCTGAAGCACAAAGAATTGACCTCGAACATTTGAAGTTTAAGGATTTTCACGGTTTCATACTTCACGATACATCTCGGTCGAGAAAAAGAAACGACTTATACATAGTTGACAAAATCGAGAAAAATCACCTGATCGCTAAGCATATGAAGCTTGGCTGGAAAATCAAAATTCCAATGAAGGCATTAGGCAGAGGGCTAAGACGTCTATCCTACGTGAAAATAATAGACATCAGCAACAATGCAGACTACTTAATCTTATCATGGTTTGACCAAATCAAAGACCTCGCCCGCTCATTCATGACCATGAAAGAGCTATCGCAACTAAACAGCAAAACAATTCGTGCATGGAAAAGCAAATTCGAAAGCAGAAAAAGCCACGTAATCCTCGGCAGAAGATTTGACATATCCGCTCCGGGAACCTCTCTAATAGCCTTCTACTCAACAAACCCAATAGTCGGCATTGATTTCTGGAGCATAAAAAACATCAAGGGCAAATATGGAAAAGCACTAACATTATGGCTCAACTCCACCCTAAACCTACTACAAACTTTCATCATCAGAACAGAAACCAGAGGAGCATGGATGAAAATCCATGACTACATGCTCGAAGAACTCTTAGTGCCCAACCCGCAAAAATTGAAAAAGAAAGACTACAACAAACTAACCAACACATTCGAACAAATCAAAAACGTAGAATTCCCAAGCATACTAAAACAGTTAGAAAATAAACATCCATCAAGGAAATTAATCGACAAAACATGGCTTGAAATCTTAGGCTATAAAGGAAACACAGATCAACTTCTCGACCAACTATACGAGTCTCTGGCTAAAGAAATAGTGATCCTTAAAGAAATGATGGCGGAAAAAGCATAAATCACTTGGTGAAGCTTGTTGGATGAAGAGCTCAAAGAGCTATTAAAATTATGTTTGGTTATAATCGAAAGAGATTATGCTCCCTGTGGTCTTAAGCATGATGTCAAAAAGAGAATAATCAAACTTTACGAACAATGGAAAAAGGCGAAGGTTGAGGCTGAAAAAGAGAGAAGAACTATCGGAGGATATAAGCTTATTTTCTCAGACTTTCTAAGAGCTGTAAATCTCGCTCAAGAACTCGCAAAAAGATACAAAAAATCTAAATGCCACTATCTAAGAAAGTGGCTGATGCTTCCACCTAATACTCGGGGTGGTTTAGGGGTCTGGTCCAAATCTATGCAACATTGAATCATTTTGCAATCATAAAGTAACAGAAATAACCAATAAAAGAAAAGAAAACTCCAAGGAGCACAAAAGCTTTGCTCACAAAAACAAAGGAGACCTGCACGGTTAATAGTTTGGTATATTGCAGATTTTGCGGATTCTTGTTGTATGAATAATATTTTTTAATGCGCAATGAACTGTTTTTATTACTTATAGAAGGAGAAAACCATGAAAAGACTAAAAATAGGAGAAAAATATGAAACAAAAACGAACTACAAAAAATTGATACAGGACCTGCGAGAGCAATATCCTCATGATCTTTTAAGC
>QMYO01000251.1 GCA_003662715.1 Candidatus Bathyarchaeota archaeon
GGCTAAGGCTGCGCCGTAAATGTCGGTAATGTCACATATGCAGTCTGGGGCTGGAAGCTGCGGGTTCACAAAGAATGATCCAGCAACGTCTTGTTTGATTGTAACCCAGAAGGTAAAGGTGTAGTTCTTCCATGTGCCAAGCCATGGATTCGGCTTAGTTACAACACCGTCTTCCTTAGTGCACTCAATTGTCTCCGGCCCTATTATGCGGACAGCCACCTTGAATTCATGTTTGCATGGGTCAAAGTGTTCATCAAAGGTCTCAATATATTCTTCTCCGCCAGGTATCGTCACAACCTCACCGTCTACAAGAATCTTTTCAGTGCCATTCGGATACACTATCCACACGTATTTCTCAATTGTTAGATCACTATACAGCGGCGCTCCAGCAGTATTTGGTATTGGATTCAACCACATGTTCTTAATGGAAACTTGGAACGTTACAGTGGTGCACGGCGGGACTTTCTGTCGGAATTCAAGTTCCGCTGGAGCTATTATATGAACATCTACATCAATTGGACCATTTCTATAGTATCCGTATGGGCTTGTTATCGGCTCTGACCCTTCAAGATTTGTCTGTACAGTTACACCGGGCCTGTTTGCAACCAACGTGATGTAGCTGCCCGGCACGTACTCTTCTAGCCGCCAAGCGCCCGAACCAATAAGGTTGGGGTCAGGCGCAAAACCTTCGATGGCCTCCCACTCAGGATTGGTGCCCGCTATGTTACGTTCAACAATTGGGTCCCAAATGTGCTTTGGCAAGACAGTTGTTGATACATATGAAAGCGCTAAGACGCTCTTCTTGTCTAATAATATCTCTATGTTACATGGATCGATTATGTAGAATGATTTGAAGTGAACAATTGTTGGGTACCACCATGGCGGCGGGAAGCCATTGTCAATAAGCTTTCTTGGAAGCTCAATCCATGAATAGTAGATATCAGCTACAGTCACCGGAGTACCATCATGCCATGTTATGTCACTTCTTAAAGTCATCCTAACCCCGCTCTTAACTGTGCCATCTTCAGGGTCGGTCCATGTAAATACTGTAAAGTTCTTTAGCCACAAGGGCTTCCATTCCAGCAGGAAGTATGGGTTCCTGTAGATTGGTCCCTCATAGATAAGACCTAACGTGTTCCAGTCCCAAACCCATTCAGCATACACTGGGTTTAACTTCTTTAGCTCTCTAACCTTGAAGCCATACCGAATGGTCATGTGCTCGCCGTCTCCCATTGGACTGCATTCCGGATGCATATTTAGGAAGCTCCAGTAACTGTCCGGTCCATAGCCCTGAACATTGACTATTCCCTTCCAATACTGGCCTGTATAGTCTTCCTCACCTGGCTCGGCACCCACATATCTCCTTGCAACACCCCTTATACAGGGGCCGTTTGATACCACAGGAAGGGCTCCTATACAGTCAGGTGAGCAAAATGCCTCTTGCTCTTTGTAAACAGCTTCGATAAGCTCTGGGAACGTGTTAGCCGTCAACACTTTTTCATGCCAGTAGTTAAACTCTGAACAGTTTACACAGTCATAATTATAGCAGAAGCCTGGGTGCCAGTAGTATTCAATGTAGTAGAGGTCCCCAGTATCGGGGTCTACACCAACGCTCCAGCCGCCAGTATATAGGTGGAAGTCCTTAGCTAGCATAACTTGTAGCCAGCAGCCGTAGCTGTCTTTGTAGATTCTGTTCACTTTTATCTTAACTGGCTCGGATTCAAGCTGGTCTGCAAACCAGTCACCAAGCTGGTTTCTTAGAGCGTGATCGCTTCTAATATAGAAGTCAAGCACCACATCTTCACCCTCGTCCTTTTGACCGTTACCGTTACGATCCCAGTACCTCCAGCCATCTGGACCGATGGGGAAACCGCTTTCGTCCAAAATTCTAGCAGCCTCAGTGAGGTTGTATGGATGTGTAAGGTTCTCTAGCAATCCTCCAGGCCTAATTTCTGGGTGGACACCAGCTTGAACAGGCGCTAGGTCAGTGTACATTGCAACTCCTCGGCCACCCCAAATATGAGTGACAACATACTGTCTGTCAAGACAGTGGGCTAAAGCATGCCTAAAGCCCGCAACACTACATGGGTTCGGATATTTCGGGTTCGGATATTCCGGATCTGGTGGATTTCCGAGGTATGGATTCGGATTGTTATTGATGTCTATAACGTAAAATCCATACTCTGCTCCATAGTCGAGCTGCTTAATAGTCTCATTGTAGGGAGCCTCACTCCATTTTTCAATCCTGGTCTGCGTCGCAGGCCAATCAGTCATATCCAGTTCGCCAGCTTCTAAGGCATCCCATTCCGCGTCCTCACTGGCATATAACTTTATCAGTATTCTATCCGCCCTAGGACCAAAAAGTTCATATCTGTCGTCTTCGGTGCAATCCGGATAGGTCCACGCGCTAGCTGGATATATCGAGACAAATGACACGACCAATGCAATAAATAGAACTAAACTTAGCATCGCTTTTCTATTCATTTTCTCCCATCTCCCTTACGCATTAGAATAAGAGCGTAACAAGATTTAAAAGCTTTATGGAAAAATCTTACATTATCTACATAGGCAAAAACTTTAGTATAAGTTTCTTAGCATATTAGAGCGGTGACTTCCATGGGACTGAGAGCTTACGTACTTAAGCGAATATTTTACTCAGTAATTCTTCTATTCTTCGTGATAACACTGAATTTCATAATATTCTTCATGATGCCAGGTGATCCGTCTGAAATGTGGTTGAACCCTACGGGAAGACTAAGCCCCGAAGAAATAGAAAGACAGAAAGAGGCACTTAGAAAACTCTGGGGATTAGGAGAGCCTAAACACATAATCTTTCTGAAAACTACATGGAGTCTTTTAACATTTAACTTCGGCAAATCAATTATGACGGGGCAACCCGTAGCGAAGATAATGCTGCAAAAAATGCCCTTTACGCTTTTCCTTCTAGGAACATCCACCGTAATCGCCATAATAATAGGGGTATTGCTCGGAGTCCTATGTGCATGGAAAAGAGGGAGTTCCGCTGACAGCTTTCTGGTAACAAGTGCCCTAATCCTTTATTCTCTACCGACATTTTGGATGGGTATGATCTTTATAATGATATTTTACATACACTTGGGCTGGTTCCCCCATGCTCACACATTTCCAGTAGATAAGTGGGTTTCAACAGGATTCCCAGTCCCTTATTTCCTCAATACTGTAGTACAATCTGATTCATTGAATGTGCAGTTCACACTTAACCCCTCTGACACTATCGAGTTAATCAGAGGATATCTGCACCATGCTTTCTTACCTATCATCACACTAGTTTTATACTCTTATGGTGGTTATCTCCTCCTAACCCGT
The DNA here is from genome assembly GCA_003662715.1 of Candidatus Bathyarchaeota archaeon. Next base: position 3,346 of record QMYO01000251.1, read on the forward strand.
TCAACGATGCTAGAAGCCTTAACGGAAGATTATATAGTAACGGCACGTGCAAAGGGGCTTCCCGAAAGAGTAGTACTTTTAAAGCATGCCTTAAAAAATGCATCTTTACCTTTAATAACTAGCGCAGCCCTTTCATTTGGATTCATTCTTTCTGGAGCCATAATTACAGAGACAGTGTACACCTATGAAGGCCTCGGACACTGGATATGGGACGCTATAAATGCAAGAGACTACCCTGTGGTCCTGCCTGTTTTCTACATAATAGCACTATGCGTCATAGCAGCAAACTTCATTGCTGACCTTCTTTACGGAATAATCGATCCAAGAATCAAATATGAATAAGGTGATAATGCATGTACGCATATAAGAAGAAAATAAAATTCGAAATAAGACGATTGATAAACTTTCTGAAACTCTTTGCACGCAGCAAAAAAGGAGTAATCGGACTTGCAATAATACTATTTTTCACATTTATATCGGTGGCCGCCCCGCTGTTAACACCATATAACTCAAGGGGTGAAGACCCAAGGCGCCCAGGGCTTCCTGTAGGAGCA
>QMYO01000252.1 GCA_003662715.1 Candidatus Bathyarchaeota archaeon
ATATTAATGAAGTAATAGTTTCAGGAAGAATTAAGACGGAATGGACTGAAGCAGTAGATGTACTAGTTTCTTTGATCCCGTCTAGCGGGAGGGAGGCTAAGCGTCTCCTGAGGCACAGTCAGTTGATATGGATGTGGACGTCGCTGTACGCGAGAACTCCCGAAGAAAGAATGCTAGCAGCTTTTTTTACCGAGGCATTCGGGCCGGAACCCGATATACCGCGCTTTAGACCCTCCCGTTTAGGGTATTACGCGCATTACTAGAGGTAATGAGAATGACAGCGCAGGAACAGACACTCCTGGAGAAAGTCCAGGAAAAGGTGGCAGCATTGACCGCCGAGCTGGATCAAGCCATCGCAAAGTGGGTCATTGCTGAGAGGGAATTGAGAATTGAAGAACTGCAGGCCGCTCTCACCGTCGCAGAGAAGACTAGGGACCTCGAAAGAATCGAAGCCATAAAGACCAAGCTGGCAGTCGAAAGGGCCGAGCTGCCGCCGGATGAGGAAACCGTGAGACGGGAAGGAGAGGTCGTCACCAACATACCCTGGGAAACAGGCGTGGACGTCTCATGGGCCCATGTTTGGTCCCTATGCGATCCACATTGGGTGCAGATGAAAGTATCCCATTATGAACTCGACCGTGTATGCGGACTTGTGGCGTGGAATTGGATACAGATACACAAGTGTTATGGAGGGGACTTTCAGTTGATGCGATATGAGGGCAGGTCAGAAAGGGTGCATGAGGGTAACGTCTTTGCGGGTCAATGCGAGAGTCCGGGAGGTGAAAAAACAATGACATCATGCGCGCGCAAGTTGCAATACACAAGTTTCAAACACCACTGGACCGGAAGGCATCCCTGTTGCCGCTGGCGGCGCTGCCCCTGCTCCTGGCCCTGAACCTTGGTCTCAGCAGGGCGAAGAGCCTCGCCGAGCACCTTGGACGAAAGATAATGGGCGGCGAGCCTGCGGAGACCACATCACGACGCGGTGTTCAACCTATGCTTAATGTCGGCGTTTATGGGAACAGGGCACCCTTCGATTTACCCTGGAGCCGGAAGAGCACCGGCGGGAGCTCTCTTTGCATTGTCTCCGGCACAGCAGTGGTTGATGACGGATGAACCTGAACTTAATACTTGAAATGTCAGCCAATCCCTTATTCAGTTTACCAGGTCTCCCACCGCAAGAGCTTCAACGGCGCGCCTTGCAAGAACAAATGACACCAAGAGTCCTAAAATTACCTACTCATTTTTCTAATTCTAAGGTTTCAATTTTTTTTCCTTTTTATTCTCACCACATGTGCAATAACACCAGCTATGGCAATGGCTATGGCTGCTATGGCCCCGACTACGGGATTTGATGGCGTTTCTCCCGCGGGTCCCGGCATGATTCCCAGTTCGACTAACGGATTTACGCCTGCACTTTTAAGCTTTTCTATTTCACCTGGGCTATCTACTGTAAACCTTTTTAGTGTGGAAACAAGAGTTTCCGGTCTGTCCAGATAATCCATCAGCCACAAATCCATTTTCAGTCTCACCCACCACCATTTGTAGGTGCCAAAGTCTCTTAAATCAGTTGCATTTGTGCCACTTCCTTCAAATGCCTTGTTCCAGTTAAAAGCCACAACTATTCCCTCTCTTTCTCCTGTTTCCTGATCCTCTTTAATAATTATGTTGGCAACGTTTTTCGCATCTTTTGGTAGTGCCGCCCTTTGCTCTTTGGTTAGCCACTTTACGAACATTCGCTTATGTCCCACGTTTGTTTCAAAAATGGTTATCAGGACATCATCTTTGCACCATGGTGGAACTGCTATGACCGTGTATTCTCTCCTGGGATCCGCAGATGGTAGTTCTTTCTTCACGTATTCCGCTATTAGATAACCGCTTATAAGTCCAGGGCAGATATGGTCATGAAGCTCAGCGCATTTAAGGAAATCATTTGGCAAGCCTTTTGCCCAGACATTACTCAATGTAACTATACTGAATTCGTTTCCACCGAATACATTCGCAACCATCTTCTCCTGCCACGGTTCTGGATCGGTGAGCAGCTTATTAGCATCTATATTCTCCTTCGCAACCCGTGTGAAGATTTCCTCGTCTGCAAGGTTCATGAAATCGCTTAAAGCAACTTCTCTTTCTGTCTTCTCGCGATCCAGATAAGTTTTTAGGACTTCGCTATCAGCTTCGAGGTAAACGCAATCTTTGCTCCTCTTGTCAAAAAAGGCGAACCATAGAGGGGCATTATAGGGTTTATGCACATTTATTAAGTTTCCCTTACCTCGCGAAGCACCACTGGTTAGCATTACGCCATCAAGCGCTTTTTCTGTGGTATAATCCGCGATTTTTGCTACATAGCCCGCATCTGTCAGTGCCAGAATGTTTGTCTCGCCTTTGTTAAATGGCAATTCTTTCATTGCTCTATTTGCAGCTTTGAACCCTATTAAATCCAGCACCGATAGATTCTCTTCACCAACAAAGTCAACTATCGGTCTTAATCCCTGGTAATCGCTGGTGATACTTTCTTGTGCCAATCCCGTTACGGTGAATACGCTGCACAAGAATATCACTAAGATCACAACAGCCACATTTCTTTTCATCTTCTTTTTCACCTCCTTTTGTTTTTAATACCTAATAGCTTCACGCAATATATTTAATGATGCTCGTACTTACTTCTCAATTTCCTTACCTCCTCATGCGTGTGCTCGTGGATATGCAGATGAATGTGCCCTCCATTAACCTCCACTGTCCTCGTCAGGTGCTTAATCGCTTCGTCTATGGACAGAGGCAGCTCTTCGCAGTTATAACCAAAACACCTTAACACTTCAAACAGCTTGAACACCTCGGGAACCTCCAAATTGTTCTCCTTTAACAATTCAAAATCCGAAAATATCTTCTGCGACGTACCTTCTGCAATTATCTTCTTATTCAGTACATATACGCGCTCTGCAAGCTCAGGAACAGCATTTACGTCATGCGTGGCGATTACAATGGTAATCCCTTCCCGTTCGTTCAAATGCGTTATAATTCCTACTAATTCCGCCCTGCTCCTTGGATCAAGATTAGCCGTGGGCTCGTCAAGCACCAATATTCTTGGCTCCATAGACATAACAGCCGCCAATGCTGCTTTCTTCTTCTCGCCATAGCTGAGATGGTGAGGACATCTGTTTTCATAGCCTGAAAGCCTGAGTGCCAAAAGAGCTTTTTTCACTCTCTTACGAACTTCTTCCTCTTTTAGCCCCAGATTTAGAGGACCAAAAGCGAGGTCATCGAAAAGCGTAGGCATGAACAATTGGTCATCCGGGTCTTGAAAAACAATTCCTACTTCTCTTATTATATCTTCTCTTTTCAACTTGTCCACGCCCTTACCAAAGACTTCTACCTCTCCATCACTCCCTCGCAGAATTCCATTAAGATGCAGCAAGAAAGTTGTTTTCCCTGCGCCATTCGGTCCAACTATCGCAACTCTCTCACCCTCATACACAGCCATATTCACGTCTGCCAGCGCCCTTGTGCCATCTGAATACGTGTAACTGAGGTTCCTTACGATTAGCGCTTCTCTTTTCAATTGTTTTACCTCTTTCTTATCAGATATGTTATTTTAATATTACTTCTTATTTTATATTCTTAAATAATGAAATATCGAAAAATTTTTAAATGCACCTAAAGAGGGCAGCGATAGTTGGTGCGATTCATTCGAGTTCGGACCTTCAGATTGGCTGCAAGAAACCACAGCCAAAAGAAGAATCAAGTCCGCAACCGATGACAAACCCCACGTTCAATAACCATCTCCCGACATCGTCTATTTCTTTGATGCTATATTCTATAATCCCTGTATACCCATCAAATTTCGTCTTATTGC
>QMYO01000253.1 GCA_003662715.1 Candidatus Bathyarchaeota archaeon
ATTTTATGCCTAGTTCTTCCTCTGCTGAGTGACCTGGCCATAATGCTGGAGTTGAAGGCTTTGTAGCCAATTCCTCTGGAACGCCTATATGTAAAGCCAATTGCCTAACCTGCGTTTTGTAGAGGTCCATAAGGGGCGAGATGTCTGCGGCAGCGTCTCCCCACTTTGTGAAATATCCCATCATGGTTTCTGATTTGTCTGAGCTACCGCACACCAGTTTGTTAAATCGATTAGCATAATAGTAAAGACAAGCCATGCGGATTCTCGCCTTTAAGTTGCCCCTACTTACCTTGTCGGCTTCATCATATGTTGGGAGAGAATTGTAAAATGTTTTCAAGATGGGTGATATGTCCACAATTTCTAGGTCGAAACCAAACTTTTTTGAAAGCAGTTTCACGTGTTGTACGTCTGTGGCATTGTATGTCTCTTCTTCAGGCATTGCGATGCCCAGCACAGAGCTGCCGCCTAGAGCCCGGGAAGCGATAGCGGCGGTTGTGCTGCTGTCAACTCCGCCCGACACTCCTAAAACAACCCCGTTGGCTCTGCATTTTTCCACATAATCCTTGATGAATCGCTTTATTCTAGTTGTGACTAATGATAAGTCTAATCGCAGAACGTCGCTTGTTAACTTCAATATTACCACCTTGCACTATTCTTTTTCAACTTAAGTCAAGTATTTAAGTGATGATGGAGTACTTGAAAATTGATTTGATGAAAGAGGACTAGATATGGGTAGAAGGCGAAGAAAAGTAGTTCGCATCCCTAAGAAACGGTTGCCCAGAGTTTTTCTATGCCCCAGATGTGGAAAAGAATCAATCAGAGTTGAGCTTTTGAGAGATGAAAAACGCGCTATCGTTCATTGTGGAAGCTGCGACATAACAGACGAGTTTCCACTTAAATCCGCTTTTGGAGAAATTGACATATACTGCCAATTCACAGACAAATTCTATTCCAAAGTAACCGTTGCATAAAGGGGCTCATGCATGATTGGCAAAGTAGAGAAATACCTGCTGAACCAGATTCGAGAATATAACGCTATCCACATTTCTCTCATCGACCCCGAAAAAGTGACTCCTCAATCCGCATCCAAAATAGCTCGCGAGGTTGAATCCTGCAAAACAGCGGCTATCATGGTCGGTGGATCCACTCTTACTTCCACTTCTCACCTAGATAATGTCGTGGGGGCAATAAAGAAAACGGTTAAGATTCCTGTAATCCTTTTCCCCAACAACATCACTGGCATCTGCAAATATGCGGATGCTATATGGTTTATGTCTCTCCTCAACTCTTCAGACCCTTACTTCATTACTGGAGCACAGGTTTTGGGTGCTCCTATAATCAAAAAGTTTGGTTTAGAAGCCATTCCGCTTGGCTACATAATCGTTGGGGAGAACAGCGCTGCTAGCGTTGTCGGAAGAGCATGCCCAATTCCCTACACCAAACCTGAATTAGCTGCTGCACACGCATTGGCAGCGCAGTATTTCGGCATGCGTTTTGTCTATTTAGAGGCTGGGTCAGGAGCCAAAAGACCACCATCAAAGGATATGATAAAAATGGTAAAGGCAGCCATTCAAATTCCTCTTATTGTAGGAGGAGGAATGCGAACTAGTGAACAAGTAAAGGAGACAGTGGACGCTGGAGCGGACATAATTGTTACTGGCACGGTTCTAGAGGAGGATGGAGGCGTTGATAAAATTAGGGCGCTAGTGGATTGTATAAAAACTCGATAAGAGGGCGCGTGATGACTGCTTTTGAACACTATTTTTATGCATTGAAAAAGGCTCTGGGAAGAACTGACCTTTATGACATCTGGCCGGATTTTGAACCGCAATACGACGAGCAAGAGCATGCTTGGACAACGCTTCGAGGCTTGGGTGATGTTTTGCTTCTGAACTGTGCTCAATGCGACGGGCCATCGGATCAAAGACACAGCAGATGCAAAGCTTGCGTTGAGAGAAGGAAAGAATTGGCTAAAAACTCGTATCAGAAACTCACGGGACGATCTAAGCAGAAGTGGCCAACTCTTATTTTATGTCGGATTTATACAGAATAGCTTGGTATTTATCCATTCTTGTTAAAAAGATTCAATATTCGCCTCATAGAACTGTACTGAAGGAGGATGCTTTTGGGCGTCAAGATGAGCAGAGAATATCAGCAATACGTATCATCGTTAGAAGACCAGCTCCAAAACATTTATGAAATTGCGAAAAAGGCTAGAGAAAAAGGGCTAGACCCTGCTTTCAAACCTGAAACCGAGATAGCGAAGGACCTAGCTGAGCTTGTTGAAGGACTAGTTGGTCCCATAGGCGTGGCTGAAAGTATACGAGATTTAGGTGAAAAACTGCCGCGAGAAGAACTTGCCTTCAAGATTGCTGAAGAGATTATATACGGAAAGTTTGGGCACATGGATGCGCGTGAAGCAGCTGAACAAGCTATTAGAACTGCACTTGCTATATTAACTGAGGGCATTACTGCCGCACCTTTACAAGGCGTGTCACGTGTAGCCATCAAATATAATCCTGACCGGACAAAGTATCTTGCCATATATTTTGCGGGTCCTATACGTTCTGCTGGTGGCACTGAGCAAGCCTTAACTCTAGTGGTCGGAGATTTTGTTCGTCGTTTGTTAGGATTGGACCGTTACAAACCCACTGAAGACGAGATTGGACGTTTCGTTGAAGAATTGCGATTGTTTGAACGAACTGTTGCTCGGTTTCAGTATCACGTTTCGGATGAAGAGCTAAGAAGCTGTCTACAGTACATTCCCGTAGAAGTTACCGGCGCAGAAACTGACCCAGTTGAGGTTTCCTCTTTTCGTAATCTGCCCCGTATCGAAACTAACCGAATACGTGGTGGTGCTCTCCGAGTTGTGAATGATGGAGTTATAGGGCGTTCCACAAAGGTCTGGACAATAGTGGAAAAGCTTGGAATTGAAGGTTGGGACTGGCTTAAGAGAATCAGAGAAATCGAGAAGAAAAAGACAGCAAGCTTCATGGAAGACATCATCGCAGGTCGCCCCATATTCTCTTTTCCATCAAGACACGGAGGATTTAGACTTCGTTATGGACGAGCTAGAAACACCGGCCTAGCTGCAGTGGGAATTCATCCCGCCACAATGATGGTTCTTCACGGTTTTCTAGCCGCTGGCACCCAGTTACGCATTGAAGGTCCAGGAAAGGCTGGAGTTGTTCTTCCAGTGGATACAATAGAGCCTCCGGTTGTGCGGTTAAGGAACGGCTCCGTGGTTCGTGTTTCGCTGGAAAATTTTGAGCAAATCAAAAATGTAATTGACCAGATACTGTTTCTCGGTGACATTCTCGTAGGATTCGGCGACTTTCTGTACAATAATAAGCCTCTTCATCCCTCTGGTATAACTGAAGAATGGTGGTGTGTAGAACTCCGTAGAATCATTCAAAAAGATTTTAACGGTAGCGTGGAGGAAGCCGCTGAAGTCGCAAATGTCTCTGTCTCCCGTCTTGAAGCCATCTTAACCAACCCGTTTGAAAACAAGCCAACAGCCAAAGAAGCAATGGCTTTAGCGTTAGCGCTCCAAGTATCTCTTCACCCCCATTTCACATATTTCTGGACCAGCATCTCTGTTGAAGAGTTTCGAAAATTACGTTCATGGCTTCTAAACTCTAAAACTCGAGTTAAGAATGATATCGTTGAAGAGATAATCGGAGCAAATGATGGAGTGGTAAAGGAACTGCTAGAAAGAATTTGTGTACCTCACAAAATTGTTGAAAAAAAGATTCAAATAGAAGGCGATGAGGCATATGTGTTCGCGTTTTGTCTTGGGTTGCATGTTCCTAAGGCTAGAATAACTCATGCAAAATCCGCTCTAGAGG
>QMYO01000254.1 GCA_003662715.1 Candidatus Bathyarchaeota archaeon
AAGAAACACTTCTCTATAAAATGCAAAAGGTAAAAGGAGGGTGGAAAATGGAGTCACTCGCGAGGGAAAAAATGATTATCATTGCGCTAATAGGGTTACTTGGAGTGATAGGGGTTCTCTCCGCCTTAACAGTGGTCTATTATGGTCAAGCAGTAGGTACTCAAACCTCTATGAATGAACAAGTCGCTTACATGCAGTCTTTGATAGACCAGCTTCAAACAGAAAAGAGTTCGCTAGAAGATGAAAAAGCATCTTTGGAAAGTCAAATAGACTCTTTAAACGCTCAATTGTCAGCTCTCATAGAGCAAAACCAGAACCTTACAGCTCAAGTTGACGATCTAACTATAGAACGAGACGCTCTAACTGCACAATTGAACGATCTACAAGCTACAATCAACAGTTTAGAAGCAAAAATTGCTCAATTATACGAAATTCTGGAATCACTAAGCCAAAGGCTACGTTACGACTAACAATCTTTATTTCTTTTATTTCTAATCCAAGAGCATTTCACTACTCCAAAATCTTTGTCTTTCGTATCCTAAACTTCTTACATCATCTTTTACTTCCATTAAGCGAAATGCATTCCAGTTAAAAATCCTAAATTCCCTTTTAACTAGATGGGTAGACAAATTAGAATAAGAGATATTCTCTATGCAAAACAAGCTTCCGGCATAAACTAGGATAAGTCTTAAATAATAATCCCATTTACATTAATTAAAGCTAACTTCATGGTGGTGCAAAAGTGAAAAACCTAAAAAGAATAATTTCAATCTTAACAATACTATCATTGATTTCTGGAATCTTTGCGTTTATAGAATCAGCAACAGCGACATACCCTGCTCCAGACGAAACCGCGCTCTTTGCATATCTAGATGAGATAACTCTGACTACATCTGGAACTTACACTTTTGACGTGAAGATACAGAATAAAGAAGACGTTACCACAATAGCCCTCGACCTCCATTTTGACACACACTACGTCAACATAACCGACATTCAAGCCAACCCTGAGGGCGAACTGCCCGGCGGATCGCTACTAATCGGCAACTGGGACCCGGCTACAGGCGTCATAGAAATGATAACCTACGGCATCCTCGGAGACAGCTGGGACATAACCACACCCGTTTCAGTAATAAGAGTAACAGTTGAAGTCCTAAACTTCACTCCTCCAAGCGGAACCGTGATAGACATCTACAACATGGACTGCTACGACACAATACTAGACAACTTCCTATCTGGAGACTGCCCCTACGACCACACATTATACTACACTTATGAGACTCTTGTGCATGTGGTTGTTGCTGATGGTCAAACATTTCATGTTGTGACACGATCCAACTCCAGCGTTACAGACTTCAACTTCTCCAAAGCACAACTTTCCATAACCTTCAACGTCACAGGCACTCAAGGAACTACAGGCTGGGTTAATGTTACTATTCCTAAAGCCTTACTGGACGCTCCAGAACCCGACCAATGGACCATCCTCATAGATGGCAATCCCACAACCTACACCAAAACCGAAAACACAACCCACACATTCCTATACATAAACTACACCCACACAACCCACACAATAACCATAACAGGAACACAAGTAATCCCAGAATTTACACCACTTTTAATGTTGTTTGTAGCTCTAGCAACAATAATACTGGTTATAATTAGAAGAAAAGTTTACATACTAGGCAATAAAAGAATATCTGCAAAACGGTGAAAATCAATTGAGACTAAAAACACGCGATTTAATCACCCCATTTTTATTTTTCTTTTTAACTTCCATTTTAATTGTTGCACTTGCACCAGGGTTTAGAAGTATAGCGCAAATCTATCCGCAGATTTCTATAATCCCGCAAACTTCTTTCGTTCTACCCGAACAAGATTTTAATGTTAGTATAACTGTTTCAAATGTTAACAATCTCTACACATATCAGGTTTATATTAACTTCTCGAGCCAAATCCTTGAAGTTAAAGATATTATTCAAGGCGACTTCCTTAAGAGAGGTACCTACCATCCATTTTGGCAGCCAAAATGGAACAACACAAAGGGGCTAATCCAGGTCTGGGAATCAATGCTATCTCCAGACCCCGCATCTTCTGGAAGCGGCGAACTATTCAAAGTAACATTCAAAACTAAAAAGGCAGGAAGCTCACTCCTACACCTCTTTGAAACAGGACTAATAGATCCTTTCAAAGCTCCAATATACCATGAAACAAACGATGGATTCGTCACAACAACCAAAATAGAATTGATTCCAAAGGAAATGAAAGGTCAAGGATATGAACCAGGCGATACAATATCCGTTAATGTAACTTTGTCTGGAGCTATCGAAAACCTATATGGTTTCAACTTAACAATAAAATATGATAGTAAAATAATTAATGCGACTTCTGTAGAACTTCGGCAACTTCTAGCCATGCCAAACAAGAATTTCACGTACATAGACAACATTAATGGCATGATAAATTTGAATGTTACATGCGGGTCTGGAGCACCATCAACAAACACTACGGGACCAATAGCAACAATAACTTTCGACATAGTGGGTTTTGGAGAAACTTTTATAGAAATTGTTAATTCCAAACTTATAGACATAAACGGAGAAGAGATACTTCACGTTCTTGAAAAGGCGTTTCTCTACAACATTCTAAGAAACATAGCAATAATACCTAATGAAACATTTATCTCGCCTGAATCTGTAATCGCTGGAGAGAATATAACCTTAAATCTCAAGGTTTTAAACAGCGGAGTTATGAATGAGACATTCACAGTGTTTGTCTATGCTATAAACGAGTTTACTGCTATAATAGGAGGACCAAATGAGTATACGATTGCAGAGGAATCCAATAAAACTTTAGAAATTACCCTAAGCACTAACGGTTTGGAAGGAAATTACACCGTAATTATAACTCTTTCATATGTCCCTGGCGAATCCAACTTAACGGACAATGAATATCAATATCCATCTTTAATATCAGTATATCCGAAGGAAGAGGCTTTCACATTTCCTTTCGAATGGGTACTGTATATAATTATAATAGTAATTATAGCAGTAATAGTGGTTGCAGTGGTTTATAAGAAAAGGAAAAAGGCTTAATAGGTGTTCTGAAAAAGTAATAACTAAGGGGAAGTCTATGAAAAAAGCGTGCTTGACAAGTTTCCTTTTGCTTTTTCTGTTATCTTTCACATTTTCCTTTATCATGAATTCTGTGCCAATAAAAGCCTCCCTGACCAAAATGTTTGTTTCACCGAGCTATTCTATTCTTACGGACAGCACTTATTTCACAGTTGAAGTAAGAGTTGAAAATGTTTGGAAGATGAATAGTTATCAAGCGTATTTATGGTGGGACCCTGAACTTTTGAACGTTACTGAGGTGATTCAAAGTCCATTTTTAAGCAATAACAGTCAATACACCACAAGCTTCAATTCTAGAATAAACAACACATTAGGCAGACTTATAGTAATAGAAGCTCAATTAAGTCCCGACTATCCTGAAACTGCTGTTGGAGGAAACGCTACTCTTTTCACCGTGAATTTCACGGCTAAAAGCACTGGCCAATGCCTTCTACATCTGAACAAAACAGATATAAATTATGGGACGCAAGATGTGTCCCACGATACAGAGGACGGATTCTTCAATAACGAACTCTACAATGTTGAAGCAGAGGGCAGAGACTTTTCTGTTAAGGTAGAAAGCAACTCAACAGTTTACAACTTTGGTTTTAACTTATCTGAGATGAGCATTTCTTTTAATGTTTCTGGCGTGTCTGGTTCGGCGGGCTGGGTTAATGTTACTATTCCTAAAGCCTTACTGGACGCTCCAGAACCCGACCAATGGACC
>QMYO01000255.1 GCA_003662715.1 Candidatus Bathyarchaeota archaeon
CTTTTGGAGTTGCGAATGCTCTGTTGATGTTTTCTAATTCACGGTACATCTTTTCAAAAAAGTTGATTCTCATACCAATTTTCTTTCTATATGACTGCATTGTCTTTCCAAGTTCGGGTATGATATTCAAAAATACGGTTAAAACAATCTCTGGTGGATATTCCTCTAAGGGTTTAGAGCTCACTTTAGTTTTCTCATAAACGAAAATTAGGTGTCCCGCTTCGTTCAGAATAATTCGGTCGGTTTTCTTGAATATTGGAATGGCTTCTGGGGGTATGACAAAGGATAGATTTAATCGTTTGAGAATTGGGCGTATAAGTCTACAGAGTTCTTGAGCCAATTTTTTTTCTTCTATCAGAAATTCGCTTAATTGTAGAGTTTCTTCATTTATCATTCTTATAGCGTTTGAAAATCTTTGTTCGAGTTTTCCCCTTATTTTTTCCACGTCTTTTTCATCTAACATTTCTAAATCTTGGCTTTGAAAAAGAAGGTAAGACAAATTAACTTCATTCATTCTTTCATCTGAAAATTCGCTTGGTTTCGCCTTTTTTCGGACTATCTTTTTTTCCAAAATGCATATTTCTCCGATAGGACTAATTATTGAATCTTAATGCAGTTATTTAGCAAATTTTTACGGAATAAGAAAATTTGTATGTAACATTTTGCTACACACGGTGAGGTTTACCTTTATGGATATCAACCATTCAGTGAATGAGCTCTCTAAAATGAAAATAGACCTTACGGGAATGTTGGTGAAGCAGCTGAAACGAAGCAATATTAATTGGTGCATGCAAACGTGTATGTGCATTATTTGTCATATGCCGCTATAACATTGAACGTTGTTAAATAAAAAGGAAGTTGTCATTCGCTCTCTGCGGCTTCTTCCTTTGGCGTTGGTTCGCTCTTTGGGGGTGCTTCTCGCCTTTGGCTCGGTTTTCTGTTGGGAAAAGCAGGTACGGTGTAGGCATCAACGACGCCGGGAATCTGATTTAACTTTTTATGTATGAAATCTAAGGCTTGATTAGAGTTGTCGGCGTCAAACCACATGGCTACGTCCCAAGTTCCGAAAACGTTCATAACATATTGCAGGTCTACTCCCGGGCTAGGCTTTTGAGGAAGACTTCTTAGATTGTTTATGGTGTCGATTACTTTCGTTGGGCTCAGCTTCAGTAGGACTAAATATTGTGTCACGCTAATACACCTCCGATTCTGTTTCCGATTCCTATTTATGTTAAAGCTTCTAGCATTGAAAATCATTTAACTCTTGTGAACTGTAAATAATGATTACTAAAATACATTGGTCATTAATCGTTATTGATGGACCTTTATTGAAAAAATTATATATTTATATACCTCACCGATTACTTCTTCTCTTCAACAGAAAACATTAAAAAAGTTTCCGCTAACAATCTGAGGCAACAAAGAGGCTGAACTGTAAATGTTTGGTTACGCTGGCAAAGTTCTTTATGTTGATTTAACTCGCAAGAAAACTAAAACCCGCCCTATACGACGTGAGTTCTGTAAGAGTTACATTGGAGGAAACGGCTTCGCCATACGTTTACTCTATGATAACACTAAACCTAAGATAGACCCTTTTAGCCCGGAAAACGCTTTGGTATTCGCTGTTGGTCCATTTGCTGGAACCATGGTTCCTACAAGCGGCAAGTACATAGTTCAAGCGAAGTCTCCGCTTACAAATTTCATGGGGGAATCCATATCTTCTGGTGTTTGGGGACAAGCATTTAAACGGGCTGGCTATGATGCAGTGGTGATAAAAGGTAGGGCAGAAAAACCCACTTACCTATTTATCGACGACGACATCATATGGTTCAAAGATGCAAAGAACCTTTGGGGAAAGGATTCTCTGGAAACCATTGATTTGATAGTAGAAGAGATAGGTGACGAAAACGTTTGTCCAGCAACAATAGGTCCAGCTGGCGAAAACCTTGTCAGAATTGCCAACATCACGAATGATAAGTATAGGCAGGCGGGCAGAACTGGAATAGGCGCTGTCATGGGTTCAAAAAACCTTAAAGCAGTTGCAGTTAGGGGCACAAAAAAAGTTGAGGTGAGTAACCTTGAAAAACTCATGGAAGTCTGTCTCAGCCTTTACAGGGAATGTCAAGGAGTTGGCACAACGGGTTACAGAGTTTACGGTACACCGCAAAGCGTTTTAATACATAATCATCTAGCTGCTCTTCCAACCAGAAACTGGCAACAATCAACATTTGAACTTGCAGAGAACATCAGTGGCGAATACATAAGAGAACACTGTTTAGCAAAAGTAATTGCATGCGCAGGCTGCCCCATAGCATGTGACCATCTGAGCGCCATCGAAGATGGACCCTACAAAGGAACAACCACAAGCGTTGAGTTTGAAACCATCTATGCGTTAGGCTCTAATTGTGGCATAGGCTACTTCCCAGCCATAGCAAAAGCTTCAGACCTCTGCGACCGACTCGGCATAGACACCATCAGTGCTGGCGTGACAATTGGTTGGGCTATGGAATGTTTTGAAAAGGGCATACTAACCAAAAAAGACACAGATGGAATCAAGTTGACTTTTGGAAATCATGAAGCCGTGATTGAACTCATTAAAAAAATAGCCTATCGCGAAGGCATCGGAGACCTCTTGGCTGAAGGAGTGAAAAGAGCATCCGAGAAAGTTGGTAAAGGATCAGAGCACTTCGCCATGCACAACAAAGGACTTGAACTCCCCGGCTACGACCTTCGAGGTTTAAAAGCCAGCGCATTAGGATTTAACACCTCCACCAGAGGAGGATGCCACTTAAGATCAAGCATGTACGATTTTGACGCAAAAGGTAAAATTGACAGATTTAAAGCGGACAAAACTCTTGGGAAACTGGTGATGGACCGAGAAGACCTATGGGCAATAATGGACTCTTTAATCCTCTGCAAGTTCATACGAGGCGTATTAAACACTCCAGATAGGCTTGCGGAATTGTACACGTTGGTTACGGGAATCAAAATGACCGCAGATCAACTGCAAAGGGCTGGTGAGCGTATATATAATTTGGAAAAGGCTTACAACGTTCGTGAAGGCTGGACCAAAAAAGATGACTATCCTCCTCCTCGAGTGATGAAGGACCCTATACCTGATGGTGTTGCCAAGGGTTCTCTTGTAGCGAAAAAGGATTTTGACCTTATGCTTAGAGCTTACTTTAAAGCTCGAGGCTGGAGCAGTGACGGTATACCTACAAAGCAGAAACTGACAGAGCTTGGACTGAATAAAATAGCGAAGGATGTAGGCGCTGCGTAGGAACTAAAAATAAACGTTAAGCCATGTTAAAATAAGCGTTTTTCCACTGTCACTTTTTCGTATACTGGAATATCTCTTTGACGTATTCTAGCCAAGAAAGGTTCTGGCTCTAACACTTCCGGAGGAAATACGCCTCTCCTTTTTATTCCTCCATCCGCCAGCATCTCTGCGCCCACAGCGGCGGGTATGCCCGTCAAATATGCTGTTGCAGTTACTCCAAGTTTTTTATAGGCGTCGCTATGGCTCATATACGTATAGACTATGTAATTTATCTTTTCGTTTCCCTTCTCTCCCCTCACATCCGCCAATATACAAGCGTAACCCTTCACCTTACCGCCTATTTCCACTGGAGTGGGAATGAGAGAAATGAAAACATCAAGTGGCGCAACTTTGACTCCTTTAACATTTATAGGCTTTTGACTCATCAATCCAAGTTCATTTAATGTTTTCAACAGCGCTACGACTTCAGGAGAAAAAGCAAGCTTAAAGTCTGAATATTTCACGCCTTTCTTAATGAATCTGGGTAAAGTTTCTGTTTCTTCATGATCTGTACAGTAA
>QMYO01000256.1 GCA_003662715.1 Candidatus Bathyarchaeota archaeon
CGTACTCTTTAAAGGGCTTAAGCTTAAGGACCTGGAAGAGGCTGAAGAGAGAGTAAAGGGGCTGCTGAAAAGGGAAACCACACTGAAGCCCTGAAAAAGGCTAGGGAAAAATATGGGATTCTAGGCTATACAACACGGTTAACGTCTGGGTTTAGGTGGCTGCTCATCAGAACTCTAAGTCAACACGCTTAAAACTGTTTAATTTTTTAAGCATCCCTTTTTTATTTGTTTTACTAGATGAGCTATTTTTGGTAGGGTTTTTTCTGGGTTATTTAGGTTTTTTGAGTAGATTTCTGTGTATGCGCTTCCTACTACAACTCCGTCTGCTCCAGCTGATATTATGCGTTTTGCATGTTCTTCTTTTGATATTCCGAAACCCACTATTACAGGGATATCTGCACAGTTTTTAACCTTCCTTACTAGTTTAATTGTTGATTCTCCCAGTTTTTCTCTGGCTCCTGTTACACCTTCCACACCTATAATGTAAATGAAGCCCGATGCATTTTCTATGATCCTTTTAAGTCTATTTTCAGATGTTGTTGGAGTTACTTGAAGTATTACATGAATTCCAAATTTCTTAGCTTGCTCTATTAAAGAGTTAGCTTCCTCTACCGGAAGATCCGGAACGATTAATGCCTGTACACCAGCCATTTTTATTTTATTTAAGAAATGTTCAACCCCCATTATGTAGGGAATATTATAGTACGTAGTTACTACTATGGGCTTGTTTAAACCATCATTTCTCAACTTTCTAATTCCTTGGATACATTTGGTTGGTGTTACACCATTTTTTAGGGCTCTTTCACATGCAGCTTGAAATGTTGGGCCGTCTGCTATTGGGTCTGAGAAAGGTATTCCGAATTCTATTATGTCTGCACCATTCTCAGCTAATGTTTTTATCAGTTTTATTGAGAATTCTTCGTTTGGGTCTCCATAGTATACATGGGCCATGTGAACTCCTTCATTTTTCTCTTTTAATTCGTGAAATTTCTTTCCAAGATCCATAAAAATACCTCAATATTGTTTCTATATCCTTGTCTCCTCTTCCAGAATAGTTTATAACTATCAGCTCGTTTTTGTCAAATTCTTCTCTATTGTTTAGGACATAGGCTATTGCATGAGCGGTTTCCAAAGCAGGTATTAATCCTTCAGTTTTACACATAATCTTTACAGCTTCATAAACTTCCCTATCGAATGCATAGCATGGTTTTACTCTTCCAATTTCACATAGGTAGGATATTTCTGGTCCTCTGCCTGGATAATTGAGACCAGCAGCCCTAGTCTTTGAAGGTTTAATTTGTCCGTGTTCATCCTGTAAAACTTGCATCAGACTTCCATGAAGTATTCCTGGCTTACCCAGTTGGAAAGCTACTGCACTATTATCCGCATTTAAGCTTTCACCACCACCTTCAACAAAGTACAGTCGGACATCCTTTTCATCAATGAATGGTTTAAAAGCACCCAAAGCGTTACTTCCACCACTTCCACATGCAATTATAGCGTCTGGAAGTCTCCCCTCCTTATCTATTATTTGTTTTTTAATTTCGTTACCAATTACGCTTTGAAATGTTGCAACTATTGTTGGAAAGGGGTGAGGCCCAACTGTTGAGCCAATAAGATAATGGGTTGTTCTTGAACATGCTGCCCATTCTCGTAGAGTTTCTGAAACAGCATCCTTTAAAACGCCTGAACCCGTCTTTACAGGTTTTACTTTAGCGCCTAAAAGCATCATTTTCTTTACGTTTGATGCTTGACGTTCCATATCTTTTACCCCCATGAAAATCTCAGTTTTTAGACCACAAATATTTCCAGCCATAACAGTTGCTAACCCATGTTGACCAGCAGCTGTTTCGGTTATTAGACGGGTTTTACCCATCTTTTTTGCAAGTAAGGCTTGACCTAGGGCATTATTAAGCTTATGAGATCCTCCACAAAGCAAATCTTCCCTTTTCAAGTAAATTTTTAATCCAACAAGTTTGCTGAAGTTTCGGGCGTAATAAAGGGGAGTTGGTCTTCCACCATAATCTCTAAGAAGTTCCCTGAACTCCTTTTGAAACTCTTTTGTTGGATAAATCTTTTCAAATGCTTCCTCTAACTCTATTAAAGCATGCATTAGAACTTCGCTGACATACTGTCCACCATATTTTCCAAACTTTCCCTTCATAACAAAATCCCACTAGTCATCATATAGTGAGATTTCTTTTGCGTTTTTTATGAAAGCTTCAACTTTTGCTGGATCTTTTATTCCCGGACTTGATTCCACCCCAGTAGAAACATCCACCGCATAAGGTTTAACAGTTTGAATGGCTTCCTTCACATTTTCCGGGTTTAATCCTCCAGCCAATATTATTGGTTTAGGATGGATAGCATCCCTTATTTGTCTACTTATCTTCCAGTTATGAGTTAAACCTGTTCCTCCACATTTTCCGGGAGTATAAGAGTCAAGCAGGATTGCGTCAAAAAATTTTGATTCGTTAATGGCTTCATTAAATGATTCTTCAGATTTTACACTAATAGCCTTTATTAAGCAAGTATCCATCATTTTTTCTCTTAGCGTTTGCGAATGTTTCAGCTCTCCACTGATTTGAATTATGTCTGGCCTAAGCATCTCATAAACTGTTACAACATCATCAATGTTTTTTGGAACTGTAACCACAACACTTTTAACAAATACGGGAACCTGCCTAATAAGCTCTTTAGCTTTCTCTAAGGTTAGATTTCTTGGAGAAGTTGGAACATTTACAATGAAGCCTACAGCATCCACATCCATATTACAAACCATTTTTAAGTCTTCTTCACGGGTTATTCCACAGACTTTTACTCTAACCCTTCTCATATAGCCATCACAAGCTCCCTTACCTTAGCTTCTATATCGTCAGCTAGCATTATAGCTGATCCTATAAGAAAGGCTTTAGCTCCACAGTTATGAAGAAAACGTATGTGAGTTGGGGTTTGTACTCCACTTTCACTTACAATAATTTTATTTGGGTTATTGACTTCTGAAAGAATTTTTTTGGTTATATTTAAATCAACATTCAAATTTCTTAAATCCCTATTGTTAATACCGATTAAATCAGCGTCCGTTGAAAGTGCAGATAAAAACTGTTTCTTGTTATGGGTTTCCAATAACACTTCAAGACCTATCTTATGTGCGAAATCTATCATTTCATGAATTGAATACTCAGCATAATTTCTTTCATAAACTGAGAAGATTAATAGTACTGCGTTTGCACCAACTCTAGAAGCAGCTTCTATCTGGATCGGATCAACAATAACATCTTTCATAAGGATTGGGAGTTTCGTATAGGTTCCTGCTTCTATTAACGATCTTAAAGAGCCTTCAAAATGTTTTGGTTCTGTTAAGATGGATATGCCAGAGGCTCCTCCCCTTTCTATTGCATGGACAATCTGTTTTAGGTTGAAGATGTTCCTCAATCTGCCATGGGTTGGTGAAGCAGGTTTGATTTCAGCTATGATCGGAATATGTTTACAATTCATAATATGCTCTTTTAAACTTGAATGTATTCTTTCAGCTTTATCTTCGATTATGTAATATCCTTCAGTAATAGTTTTTTTAGCATCCTTTACAAGGATATCAAGAAAGTCAACCATATCTTAATTCTAACCCCTCTAATACGGCAAGATTGCTCCCATCATACATTTTAATTAAATTCTTTAATTTTCTGTAAGCTGAGCCGTTTTCGATAGATTCTTCAGCTAACTCAATTGCATAACTAAAATCTTCAGCTTTTCCACCGATTATTATGGCGGCAGCCGCATTTACTACAGCGATATCTCTTTTTGGGTCGCCTTTTTTTAAGCATCCAC
>QMYO01000257.1 GCA_003662715.1 Candidatus Bathyarchaeota archaeon
CATCAGAATCGTTGGTTATGCGAGCTATCGCTTTAATCCAGCCCCTCCTTATCACCCGTGTGTTTGCGCTGTACTCATTGTAGATTTCTTTCCAGTCCTTCACGGGTTCAAACTCCACCTTAATAATTCTCTCGCTCTTCTCGTCTTCAAATAATGCGTAAATGGTTTTTCTTCGTTGATGCCATAGATATTCATCTAGGCTATATTTGAGAAATTTCCAATGTTTCGTTCTTATCGCTTCCTTAGTTTCAAACTCGTTTCGCAGAGGAGAAGATTCTTCTCGGTAAAACTCTTCCAGTGTTTCACGTAGTTCTCTCAGTTTCTCTTTGCCATACACAATTAAGTCTAGGTCTGAAAAATTGGGGTGGTAAAAGTTGTGAAGGAGAGACCCGAAGACACCGAAGTCTCTTTCTGATAGTTCTGTTCTAGCTGTAATCAGGCTGAACATTCTATGTAACGCGTGGATAAGAGCGTCCTTTGGATGTTTTTTAATTAGGTGCTGAAATTTTTCATCTGGCTTCCGCGTTCTCTTGACTAGTGCTTGCTGAACTCCTACGAGACGTTGTTGTAAGAGTTCATACATAACCGTGTATTGTGGATAGTTCTTTTGTACAAACCGTAGACCTTCATCAGCGTAAAATTTGTAGTAAACTTGTTTTCCCCTCGCTCGGAAGGCTCTGGGGATTATGGACTTATAGACTGCGGCTGGAGCGTACTCTACATCGCAAATGTATGCGTTAGGCGGATGGAAATAGCCGTAAACTCGGAAAATAATGTTATCTTCCGTGATGATTGCGTCGCGGTCTCTAAGCTTCAAGAAACCCAAACATTTTCTCCCCTACATTTCTTTTCTTTTTTAGTTCCGAATTCGAGTGTTTAATTTTTCTTAAAAGTTTCTGCGTCAAAGAGATAATTATGCTAGTAAATTTGCTTGACATAATGTTGTTAATCGGAGCTTTTGTTCTGACGGTTCTAAGTTGCATCACTGTTGTGCTCAGGATTGATATGAAGATAAAGAGAAGAATGTGGTTAACCGTGTTGATGTCCAACATTTTCTTTCTTTTCGCAATAATCTACCTAATGTGGCTAAAGAAACCTCTTAACTTCTAGCAGCTTATAACGAAAAACATTAATCATGTTGTTTTGAACTATTGTCTTGGAAGGTTATTAGATTGGTGGAGGAAATCTATCATCAGTTATCCAAAGCCTATGGCAGCCCTGAGTCCAAATATTTGCCAAAAATCCTTGAAATATATCTCACGAAAGAGGAGGCTTCAGTTCTCCTTTCTCTACCGGGAACTCCAGAAGAAGTAGCCGCAAAGTTAAGCGCTGAAGTTCCAAAAGTCGCAACAATTCTCAAAGAACTATTCAACAAGGGTTTTGTTCTTTACAAACGGGTAGATAACAAACCTAGATATGGCTTGAACAATGACTTATGGAGTTCTGTTCTCCCCGACAAAAAAGACTTCAAAAAACTAAGCGAGGAAGTTCTTGACCTATGGACCCGCTATCATGATGAGGAATTAGTGCCTAGCTACAGCACCCGTTATGTTCGTGTTATACCCGTGGAAAAAACAATTTCAATGAAATGGGGCGAAATTTTACCCTACGAAAAACTCTCAGAAATCTTCGAAAATGCTAAGACAATTGCAGTTACTGAGTGCGCATGCAGAACAATGAACAGGAAATGCGATAATCCCACAGACGTTTGTCTCCTCATAAACGAATTTGCAGAGATTTTTATTGAAAGAGGCGTTGCAAAAAGAATATCAAAAGAAGACGCCCTTTCCATTCTGAAACGTTGTGAAGACCTTGGACTGGTTCATCAGCTGAACAACACCGAGCCCGAAGGTTACCAGTTCCTCTGCAACTGCTGCAGTTGCTGTTGCTCATTCCTAAGAGGCATGATAATTATAGGGAAAAAAGGCATCTCGGCTAAGAGTCGTTATGTATCCTCCGTGGACAGCGAACTTTGCAATGGTTGTGGTGTTTGTGTTACGCGATGCCAGTTTGGTGCAATGAGCATAGTTGATTCTGTCGCTGTTTCTGATAAAGAAAAATGCTTTGGATGCGGTTTGTGCGCATCAAAATGTCCCGCTGACGCCATTAAGTTAATTCCAGTTAGAGGTCCAGAATACATTACAGAGAATTTAGAGAAGGCGCCGTCAAAATTAATTGACACTCTCATGATTGAGTAAGGAACACTTTCTAATCAGCCTTCATTTTTCAAGAAGCAAGCAGCGGAGACCTTTATCCTCCATCTCTGCTTCACAGCGATTACATGAGGTACAAGTTGACCTATCCGAGAGTTTGTTGAGCCATTTCTGCGGGAGGTCTGGCTCCATAAGGAAAGGTCTTGACATAGAAATGAAGTCAGCATACGCATCTCTCACTATTCCCTCAGCAACCCTAAAAGAACGTATTCCACCAACCAAGATTAACGGGGTCTCACCGATAACTTTCTTAATCTTTTTAGCATATGGAAGAAAGTAGGCTTCCTCATCGGTTGTTCTCACCTTCAAATACCAAGGGTCCATTTTCTCATCGGATTCGTAGATGCCTCCCGAAATCTCAATGGCATCAAAGCCAGCGTCAGCCATTATCCTAGCGATTTTTATCGATTCAGGCGGTCTCAGAGAAGAATTATCCTTCACAAAATCGTCAATCTGCAGTTTAATAAGAACAGGCCAATCTTTTCCACACTTTTCTTTTATACCCTCGAAGATATCAACAATTATTCTAGCTCTGTTCTCGCTGTTTCCTCCATAATTGTCAGTTCGCTTATTCATGTATGGAGAGAGGAACTCTGACAGTAAGTAGCCATGAGCCGCGTGTAGTTGAACGCCGTCGAAGCCTGCTCTTTTTGCTCTTTCCGCTGATGCTATAAAAGATTGAATTATATCTTCGATGTCTTTAGTCGTCATTTCTTTTGGAACTATTCCAATAGACTTGTCAGCTATGGGGGAGGGAGCAATGGGCTCAATTTTCTTCTCTTTCACTATGTTGGGGTCTACTTGTCTGCCGCAATGAGCTATCTGTAAAACAAATTTCACATTTTCGTTAATTTGGTGAACAGTTTCCACTGACTTCTTAAGCATAGGAATACATTCGTCTCTGTGGATGCCTGTCTGATATTTCGCGGCGATTCCGTTTTCTTTCACAAAGGCGAAGCCTGCAATGATTAGTCCTACGCCGCCTTTAGCGAGGTTTTCATATAGCGCGACGTATCGGTTGTCTACTAAACCATTATCGTCTGCTATTCCTTCGTATGTGGCAGAGCGGACTATTCGATTCTTCACTGTCATAGAACCGATTTTTTTGGAGCTGAAAAGTATGGCGTTTCTTCTCAAACCAAGCCTCTCTATGCTGTTAACTTTGCATTATCTCTTTGGGAATATCATTTAGTCTTTCGCAGCCAGTTTTTGTTACTCTGAACTGGTCTTCAATTTGCATGTCACCTACATCGGGAAGATAGATTGTTGGCTCGATTGAAATCACCATGTTTTCCTTTAACCTCCTATCTCTATAGGCTCTATCATCAAGAATTCTTTGATACCCAATGAAAGGCCACTCATGCACTTCAAGACCTACGCCATGGCCTATTCCCCACCAATCGTCTTTCCAAACTTCCCCTAGAACTTCTCCAGCCGCCTTATCAACTTCAGAAGCCAATACACCTTCCCGAGCAGTTTTCTGCGCAGCTTCCTGTGCCTGCACGAGCACTTGAAATACATCTTTCTGCTTCTTAGAAGGTGCGCCTATGGTGAAGGGTCTGGAAATGTCGCAGCAATAGCCGTTGTAC
>QMYO01000258.1 GCA_003662715.1 Candidatus Bathyarchaeota archaeon
AGCCTATGAAGGCAGACTGAAGCTCTTGGAAATCGCTTATGTTCCCTCACTAGCTTATCCCGCTGGAGAGAGCAAACATGGACCCATAAGCCTGATTGAGAAAGGAGTCCCAGTAATATTCATCTGTCCCAAAGACGATACTCACAAAACGGTTATTGGAAACATAATGGAGATGAAGGCTCGAGGAGCATCCATAATAGTAATCACCGAAGAGGGAGACGAAGAAATCAAAAGCTTAGCCGACGACTACATCGAAATCGTGAAAGGAGTTCCCGAAGTTCTTTCACCCATCCTATACGCCATTCCGCTACAACTCTTCGCGTACTACATGGCAATTGAAAGAGGATTAGACCCAGATATGCCCAGAAACCTAGCTAAATCAGTCACAGTCACATAGTATTTTACCCCCTAAAATCTTAAGAAGTTGATGCTGGAGACGTTTTCCGCAAACTCCCTTTTTCGTCTTAACTTTACCCATTCTTTCAATTCCCTTTACATGAGATTTTTCTGCACACGTTTTGAAAACATTTATATGGGTTGAAAAATAGCATTTTTTGTGGGCGAACAAGAGTGGGAAAAACAAAAATGGATAAAAGGGGAAGAGTTCTGATCCCGTCGAAGGAAAGGAAAAGACTCCATCTCAAGCCTGGCGTGGAATTTGAGTTGGTAGATACAAAGGGAGTTTTATTGTTAAAACCGATAATTCCGAAGCCGATTAGGGTGCGTTCAAAGAAAGAGGTGTGGGACAAAGAAACTTTTTTAGATGCGGGGGAGGCAACCTTTGGCGAGTAAGCAAAGAAAAGTGCTGGACGTTAACACGTTAGCTATTTTTCTCGTGGAAGATCATCCCGGAAATCAATACGTGAGCCCGGTCTTAGAAGAGGGACTGAAGGGAGCTTACATCCCTTTAGTTATGGATATTCTTCCAATTAGGGCGTATTGGGTGATGACTAAGAAGTGGGGGTGTTCGGAAAAGGAGAGTGCAAAGGCAATCAAACACTTCATAGAGGTGTATGACCGACCCGAATATTTCTGTCTTCATAAGAAAACCATAGTAAGAAGCTTTGAGCTTGCCGAGAAGTTAAGGCATGACGTGTATGACTGCGTCTACATTGCAGCTGCATTGCAAGAGAACGCTTCAGCAATCATAACAACCGATACAGACTTCGAAAAACTATGCAAACATACAAGGCTTGAATACATAAATCCTGTTCCAACAAGGGTGCTGAAGCAATTTAAAGAATGGGAAAACTAATATTACGGCTGAAAATAACGCCTACTACGACCCACTCATCCACACAAGTCTTTACAAGCAAGATAGATGTTTTACTATTGGGAGCAAAGTTGTCGTCAACGTGCGATCTCATGTTTGTTGGACACGTCTCCATCGACCAAGTGGAGAACCCAAATGGATGCATGATTCAGCCTGGTGGCGCTGCCTTATACGCTGCAATGGCTGCTAGAACGTTGCTTAAGAATGTAACATTAGTCTCAGCCGTCGGAAAAGACTACAAATTCACCGATGTCCTCAAAATCTTCAGTTCTAAGCATGTGAGAATCGTTGGCATACCTTCCACCAGATTCCACATTAAATACAACGAACGCTGGGAGCCGCAATATTTGAAGGCATCCTATGGAGCAGCTTCAAGAATAACTGCGGCATCCATTCCTACCAAGATGCTTTCAAAAAGCAGTATAGTCCATCTATCGCCAATGGCGCCAAAAAAGATTGCAAAAATAATTCAGAAAATTCGCATGGATTCGCCAGAAACTAAAATTGCGGTTAACACGTGGATAAACTACATAGGAGTTCGAAGAAATAGAGTAATCCTTCAAGACCTTGCTAAAAACGTGGATTTCTTTATGCTTAACGATACAGAGGCGAAAGCTCTAACTCAAACAGACTCCATCTCAATTGCGTTAAGGCTTCTCGAAGCTAAGATGCTGATCGTGACACTTGGCGAGTTGGGAGCCATAATAAAAGGAGAAGAAATCGGGACACAGATGATTCCCGCTTTAAAAATTCCCCTCAAGAAAGTTGTGGATACTACAGGTGCTGGAGACACATGGTGCGGGGCATTCTTGGCAACCTACAAACTAACTGAAGACATAATGAAGTCTGTTACAATAGCATCTATAATCTCAAGCATAAAATGCTCAGGCTGGGGTCTTCAAAAACTCATAAACCTAAAGTTCAAAAAATCAGATGATGTAATAGAATACGTCATAGGACTAAAAGAAGGGGCTCTCCAAAAAAGAATACTGGAATACACGAAACGTTAATCAACAACAAGTTTGGAAGAAGCAAAAGAGCTGTTGACAGTAGACCTTGGTTCTTCAGAAAACCCAAAAAGTTTAACCATTAAACGCTAAGAGTTTATCCTAAAATCTTAAGGCAAGCATCCTTAGTATTCTTTTTGAGGATAAAAATGGAAAACCAAGCTTGGGAGAAACTAGTCCAGAAGCTAATTGCTCAGAGAATCCTTCAGTCCCCTGCAGTCATCCGATCGTTGCGGCGAGTACCTCGGGAACTCTTTCTTCCCGAAAACGTGAAGTCACAGGGAGCAGTGGATTCCCCGCTTCCAATAGGGTTTGGGCAAACCGCCTCAGCGCCTCTCAGTTGACCTAGTATGGGTTAACTGGGCGAAACATGGTATCCATAATGGATGAAGCCCTAGAACTGGAAGTGGGGCATCGAGTCTTAGAGATAGGCGCTGGCTCAGGGTGGCATGCCTCCACGATAGCTGAGATAGTAGCGCCTACGGGTACATCGAAGAAAAGGTGGGGGCACGTCTATACTGTTGAGTTTGTTCCGCAACTAGCTGAGTTTGCGAGGAAAAACATTGAGAAGGCTGGATATGGAAACCGAATTACTGTAATCTGTGGAGACGGTTCAGAAGGATATGCGGAAAAGGCTCCCTACGACCGCATATTGGTTACGGCGGCGGCTCCAGATGTTCCTAAGCCTTTGGTGAATCAATTAAAAGCTGGAGGGGTCTTAGTTATTCCAGTTGGAAGTCTCTACATGTACCAAGCGCTTATGCGCATCAGAAAGAAGGATAACCAAATTACGGAAGAGAACTTGGGCGGAGTAGCGTTTGTGCCATTAGTTGGAAAGTATGGACATAAATTACGGCTGGGTTGAAGAGCGAATCTTATGGAGACAATTTATGGCAAGCACCTATTTTTTTGGGTGATTTAGAAAGATTGAAACCGACAAAGAAGCAGGAAAAAGCTGATTTTATGAATCTATTAACCGAAAAATCTTTCAAGAGTTACTTTTCCTTTAACTTCCTTCAAACCCTCAGTCATTTTTGTGAGCGCCTTCCGCACACGTTCTTCAGAGAAATCTCTTCCACGACACAGAAAATCCACAACTCCTTCAACATCAGGAGCCTTCCACACTATCTTATAGTTATCAGTAACCTTAGGATGGAGAAAAATTTCCCGTATTCGTTGAGGTTCAACAGGAAACTGCACCTCCTTTAGCGTTGGCACCACCTTCTCGATGGTTCCGTGTTGTTGTATAAGCTTAAGCGCCGTTTTCGGACCTATCCCTTTTATGCCCTCGGGATTGAAGTCTGTGCCGACGAGTATGCCGACATCAATCAATTGCTCATATGTGATGTTTAGCTCTTTAAGAACCCTATTCAGTTCCACGATTTCAGGCTGCACCTCAATGTAAACTTTTTTTCTCGGCAGCTTTCTTCGTCCCGAAATGGTGACGTTGCGGAGGAGTTGTGGTGCTCCGAAGAGGAGGCTGTCGTAATCTTGGCTGGCGCAATAATC
>QMYO01000259.1 GCA_003662715.1 Candidatus Bathyarchaeota archaeon
ATTTTGTAATATCGAATTTTTCCACCTTATTTTTCAGTAAAATAGGTTAAATTTGGCTTTTCACGATTATTATATTAAGGGGGCCAGACTTTGGTTTCTGTTTCACCGGACAGTGTTAGGAATCTTGTGAATCTTACAGCCGATGATGTGGCTGACGATAAGGTAACGGAGTTTTTGTCGCAAGCTGCTGGGGAGATTAGTCTTGAGACTGGCTTAACAATTAATTATACGGATTGCACGGAGGCTGAGGCTGCTGCTGTCCGGCTTTTAGCAGCTTTGTATTGCCTTTGCCATGTAACTGGTGGTTCCGCTGTTGGATTTAATTTCTCTTTAGGAGACATTCGAGCTGATGTTTCAAATAATCTACCTCCAGTTGAAGTTTTGAAAAGTCGTCTGGAGTGGCTTATTGAAAATTTGAAGCAGCCTCACGTGGGGATGGTATAGTTGAGTTTACCGCATGTAAGTCCAGGGGACCCTATTCGAAGCCAAGATTGGAATACTTTCGTGGATGCCTTCGAAGCCCATAAGCATTTACATCCTGACATTGTTGTTGGGACAGGAGAAGATTATGAGGATATTCAGACAGCCTTGGATGATGGACATAAAAGTTTATTTTTAAAGCGTGAAACGTTTAATGTTGCTTCTCCTATTGTGCCGCCTAATGAAGATATATATCTTTTCAGTAATGGCGCAGAAATTAAAGCTACAGAATCTATGAGCCGCCTTTTTGACATTCGGAATATACGTTATGCACATGTGGAAGGCTTGTTTATTAACGGTAATGGGCTTGCTGAAAAATGTGTTGATGGCGTGCTAGACCCAAGCGGTTGTCCTATGCACGTTATTAAACACTGCAAAGTTTGGGGTGCAACTAAAGTTGGTGTTGACTTCACGGGCTGCGAGGATTCCACTTTAATTGACGTGTGGATTGATGGACGAAAAGACACAAGCGAGCCGCCAACAGTTTACACGGAATATGGTTTACGGTTTGGACAGGATGGAGACGGCTACCGCACTGGCGGGCAAGTTAACCTGTGGGACTGCAAGATTGGTTTTTGTAAAAAGGCTGACATTTACGCTAAAAACATTGCAGACTTAAAATGTCACGGTGTATTATTGGGCAGCAAGATTAACTGGAGCAGCATTTTGGAGGCGCATATAATATTGGAGGGTGGAACAGGTGAGGCAGCGTTATGGCCTAAATTACTACTTGAGGGCTGCTGGTTTGACGGTGCAATAGGGGACAAGCCGAATATTTTAATTCAGAATGTTGAAGTGAAAGAAATAACTCTTGTCGGTTGCAGCGTTTACGGTTCTGATGCTCCGAACATTTATAGCACTTTGAATCCGGGAGCTGAGCAAATAGTCATTTTAGGAGGTTTGCTGGAAAGAGCTGCTGGTGGTCCAAACATTCAATGTCCAGCTAAGCATATAGCAGTTTTAGGTGCAGACCTTTATGGCGGCACAGGTGTGGATAAAACTAACGTAACAACTTACTTTATAATGGAAAAGGATGCGGCAACAATCGACACGAATATGTTGCCTTAGAGGGTGATTGCAATGGCATATTTTGATGTTGCAAAATTCGATGAAGCATGGTTTGATTGTATTGACAAAGTGCCTCTTTTTCGGAAAGTGCTTGCTTCATTTAAGAGGGTTGGAAAGAATTTCACTTTAACATGGAAAAAACGGTTACGAAGTGGAGTTGACACTCAAACTGGAAAACCCGTATTTACATTTCAAGCAGTCGATATAGAAGCCGTGGTGCGTGAAGCAACCAGTGGACATTTATGGGTGGAGCCGGGATTAGCGCCTACTAAAACTATAATTGTTTATGCAATGGAGGGCATAAGGGTTTTCGACCGTTTCGAGTGGCGTGGCGAAGAGTTTGAAGTTGTTTCGCCGCCCAGAGAAGTTTGGTTTGGCATGAGGTTTTTTTGTCGTGTCTGTATTGCGGAGAGGCTGAAATATGGTGAGTGAAAATCCAAAAGTAACTCTTTTAAACTTACTTAAAGCTAATGTGAAGGTTAACAAGCCAGATGGGAATCCAGCAAAGGTTGATTTTTGTTTTCCCTTTCCTGAAGAGGAATTACCTAAACGTCTTGCAGCTTATGATGCTATTGTTACCGTAAAAATGGCTGCGGAAACATGTAAACCGCTGGGAATCGGTAAAACGCAGCGGCAATATAAGGGTGAATATGCCTTTGAAGTTTGGACTAAAGATGAAAAACTTCGCTTTGCGATTAATGAAAGAATTAAGGAACTTTTGAAAGAAAAGGAAACTTCTCCCGGGGGTGTGTTAAAGCTTGTGCGAAAACTGAATCAACAGGATGATGACCGTGTAGGTAGTTCCACGTTTTTGCACAGTATTATTCGTGTTGAAACTTGGCATTATGGTTAGGAGGTATGTGAAGAATGAGTTATCCGTTTGGTGGACATGAAGCGTCAATAGCATTCTGCGAGGAGTTAAGCTACGGTGAATTGCCTGCAGAGCCTTTTTGGTATCCTCCGTTTCTCGTGGAAGATTTAGAGCCTACAGTAGGTAGGGCGAACATTAATATACGAGGGTTGGGAAGTCGCGATTTACACGCTATTAAAAAAGGCTTACAGCAAGCGAGTTTAAAATTTACCAAGTTTTTGCAGACCTACGGCACGTTAGAAGTGATTGATGCTGCTTGGAGTGATACTTTACGTAGCTTTTATGTCGAAGTTCTTTATGAAAAAGGGTCTGAATATGTTAGCTTACGCTTTCCAGGTAGTCGTTTTGATAAAGTAACTGTCAGCTGTGAAATTGAAGATGTAATTAAGGCTAAATGTGAGTTAATAGCGCAGAAGGCATTAACTGCAACTTCAAAGCTTAGAACTTCAGGAGATCCTTACTCTGAGCCGCCTTATGCTTGGTATGACAGTTATGTGAAAAAAAACACAACAGTTTTGGAGCGGGTTACAAGCTGGAGTTGGAGTGTTGCGAATAATCTTAAACGTGTGCCTGTTATCCGCAGTTCTGATGGTGACATTTTGAAATATTTACCGTGGCGACATCGCGACATAACAGGCGCGTTGGTCTTCGAGTTTGAAACCAAAGAAGAAGCTGATGACGTTCTCAATGACACAGAATTTACTCTTGAAATCGGGTTAGGTGGAACACATAAAGCTGTATTTTCAAATTGTAAATGGAGTCAGGTAACAATACCGACAACGATTGCGGATTTAGCGTATCTTAAGGCGCCATTTACTGCCAAGTCAATATCTGTAAGCTAGGAAGGGTTGAAAATGCGAACTGAAACTTTAGAAGTTGATAAAAGATTCGGCGAAGAATATGCAGGGCGCTATGTGTTCCAAGAGATCAGCTGGGCTAAGCGCAGTCGGATTATTCAGAAATATACGAAATATAGTCAAATGACTGGGCAAGTTGTGAAGAGCGATTATGTTGCTATTCAAGCGGAAACTATTTGGGCGAGCCTTAAGGAGCAACCGCCGCACAAACCTATAACTCTCGAGAAGCTGCTCAGCGAAGAAGATGGCATTCCCATAGGGCTTGGTGAATTATTCAGCCAGATTGTGAATAAGCTTAACAATGTAGGCTTAGATGAGACTCGTTTTTTATCAGAGCAATCAGAAGCCAAAAACCTAATGCAAAAATCACAGAGTTCAGACTCTGCAAAGAATTTGGGTGGACACCGAGGCAGCTTGAAAGGCAGCCAGCCAAGACGATTCAAGAGTTCATCGTGATCTTGAATGAGTTAGACCGTGAAGCGGAGGAAGAGCGTAAAAAGATGGAGAGAG
>QMYO01000260.1 GCA_003662715.1 Candidatus Bathyarchaeota archaeon
ACCCCCTAGATAAAAGAGTGTTATGGCGAAGGCTGAGGTTAAGGCGAAGCATAAGCCGTAAAGATATAGGAGTGAAGAGTTGTAAAAGAGGAGTTCCAGAAAGGTTAATGTGAATGCTGGTGGTGCGAAGAAAATCCAGAGGGTGTTGCTGACTTCGCGGGTTCTATAATCACTCCATGAAGCATAAAGAAGAAAGGATAAGGTTATTACAGCTCTCAAACTTTCAAAGATTGTTTGCAATTTTTGTTGACACCATTAGGCGGTAGTTGTTTTGTTATTTTGAACTATTTAAAAATGTATGTTGATGCAGAATAATGAGGGTAAAATTTATTGAGCTGCTTGCTCTGGGAATGGACCGTATTCTTGTCCAGTTTCGGCGACAACTTTGAAATAGTAGTAGTTTCCTGGTGTCCATGCGCTTGCTAGAGTGTTTGGCCATGATAATTTTATTGTTACGACTGATTTTGCGTTTAGAGTTAATCCAGAGTCTATATCTGTTGACGCTGTCACGTCTATTAGATTGTTTTGGGTTGTTCCTAGGTAGAGTCTTACAATTTTTGTGTTGGATGTGCCAGAGTTTCCTATGGTAATATATGTTTTGTTGTCTGTGGAGTTCCAGTAGACGTTTTCTTTGTATAGGATTACTCCTGCTTGTTGTCCTGCGCTGCTCATGTATGTCATTATCCATGCGTATGTTACTACTATTGCAGCTACGGCTATAACTATTAAGAGGAGTGTGGCAAGTATAGGCGATATAGCCTTTTTAGTTTTTAACATGTTTTTCTGTACCATGTTTTTCACCTTTTACTGTTTACTTTTGATTTCCTATTTAACTTGTATGAACTTGAAATCTAAATTTCAAATTCTAAAAGCGAATAGTGCCTAACTTTCTGTAGTTACTGTAATTACTGGTGGATATTCAACTGTTACCCATAAGCCGCTGCCGTCAGATTTGTATATGGGTGTTGTTCCGTCGAATGTGACTACTGCACCATACCATGTTATGTCTAAAGCGTCGACAAAGTTTGTTACTTGTGCTCGCGAACTTACTGGAAGAAACTCAATTGCAGTGGAGCTTACGCTTAAAGTGCCTGTGTTAGCTCCAGCTATTTTATCAAAGTAGTATAGCATTTTGTTGGTTTCGTCCGTGAACATTATTCCAAATCCGCTGGCTGTTGTTGAGTTTATTTGGCTCCAATGGTGTTGCCAAACGCCGGACATGTTATAGAAGTAACCAGTTGTTACGGAAACGTTTGGGTAACCGCTTGGCAATGTGCCGTTTTCGGTTAACGCACATGTGCCAGACCCAGTTATTCTGATTGGGCGGATTTCTGTTATGGTTCTTGGTTTGTCTATGGAGTTTAGGAATATTAGGCGTAGCTGATAAGTGTAGTATGTAGCGTTTGCAGGAAGCGTTAAAACAACATGCGAATAAAAGTTATAGCATGGTGGGTTGTTAACGCCGCTAGAAAATTCCGGTTCGCCATGGACTATATCTCTGACTACGCCGTTGTATATGGTGTATGCCCACTCAGGGTCTGTGTTATCACTTTCACTGTTTATACGCATTAGATATGCCGTGCTTGTTATATTGCCCACGCTTGCCGTAACTTGGAATCCACTTGACGAAAGCTGGATTGTGAGTATTCCATTGCTGAATGTTGGAGGGTCATCCGTAAAGTAACGGTTAGTATATGCGTATGGCGTTTGTGTGGTGGTGTCGCTTCCATTCCACCAGATTGTGACTTTTGTAACGTTTGGGTTTATGAGGAAAACTATCATGTGTCTATTGCCGAAAACGCTTGCGTTGCTCGTTAAGCCTAAGGGAATTTTGTAGCCTGAAGCCCAGTCTTCTATTTGGAATGGCACTTCTCGGTCTACATTGTTTATGGTTTGGTTAACGTGGATTGCCTTTACAGGTATCGGTGGAATAGGTTTAGCTTGTGTGGTTAAATTAAGGTTTTGTCCAAGCCATCGCATAGTTCCGTTTTGTAATAGTTCAATGGTTAGTGTTGCGTCTTGTAGTTGCTGGTATAACGTGGAGTTCCATGAAAGTGTTATTGTGTATTTGCTGAAGGATGATGCTACGACTATTATGCCTCTTGGGTCTTCCACTTGAAGCACGTAAGAATAAGAGTCTACACCTTCTGGTATTTCGATGATATATGTGCCGTTTGCAAAGGCTGCTGGTTCCGTGCTGGGGTTTACGAGTTCCCACGTAGAGCTTGCATAAATGTAACGGTAGAATTTGAAGTTCTGTCTTCCAAGGTTTATGATGGGTTCTCCTTCATCTCTAGCTACACTTAATCTCACATACTCGGTGGATGTTGTGTTTTGGATTTGCACAGAGAGTCTGCATGATGTTGTGTAAGTTATTCCGTAAATTCCCAAACCGTTTAGGCTATAGTTTACTGCTAGGTTTCCGATGCTATAGCTGTTGTTTGTAAACCAGTATGTCGTCAAATCCAAATTGTTCACGCTGAAAGATGTTCCCCATTCCGGATGCATACTCGCAATATTGACTAACCCGCTATGTAGATAGTTTGTCGCCAAGGTTCTCGCGTAAGAAGTGTTTCCAGTAACTTGCAAAACTGAACCATAATAACCTACAGTAAAGCCCAAAATCTGTTTTAGAGCAAAGTTGGTTTCGTCTATTGCGCTTAATATTTGGGCTTGCTCTCGCACTGGACTGTTGCGTATGACTGAATAAGTTATTATAACAGTGCCTATTAAGACAACGGCTACGAGCAAAGCCGCAATAAGAGAAAATTGACCTTTACAGTTCATGTGGTTATACGCCTCCCACCAGCCCAAGCTGCAAAACCACAAGCCTAGAAGTTCCAGTCGCCGTATACTCCGAACGATAAAGCCTAGGCCTATAATAAGAAAGAAGACCCAACGCAGTAAGCCTAATATCAGGTGTTCGAGTCAAACCTAAAGCTAACAGTGAACCCTCAATTCTTGTACCATTCATATGATTGTATAATGCGCCAGGATAACACCCGTCTTTTTCATTAAATATAAGTAATCCAATAGTCAAATTAGGGTAGGCAGTTAATTTAGATTTTTGTATTGCTCTTGTAGAAGTTTGGTAAGGGGAGGGATAGATTCCATAGTAATTACAGAGATCTAAAACTTGTGATGAAAGACTAACCACGCCAACGCTTTTATAAATATCTGAAGTATCGGGGGTGACGTAAGCCATGTTTGTCAACCCTTGAAGAAAAGCATACATTCCTCGCTGTGCAGTTTGGTTCATTCCCCAGATTCCCCAACCATTTTGATCATCTTTAAGACTTACTGTGTTTGAAACGTAGTAGAACGGGTAGCCAACTATGCTTGCCCAGGTCCAATTATAGAGGCGTGTCATGTTGCCTAAGAAGTGACAGTAACGAGCGTACTTATCATCCCAATATGGTGCTTTGCAATATTCTGTGGGTATCGGCACTGCTTCTCCGAAGGTATTTATTATTACTGCTCCTTCTACTTTTTCGCCTTGGATGGCGGTGCCGTTCAGTATTTTTGCGAGTTGTGTTGTGTTTTGTATCATTATTGTTGTTTGGAAATACGGCGATAATAGGTTGTATAGGTCTTCTGCTAGAGTATGTGCTGTATAGCCAGTTATCCACCATCCGTTAGCGTCGCTGCAATTCAATATATAAAGAGTCCCTCCGCCTCCATGCTCCCCAATCTTTTCGGGAACCACCCTAAAAGTAACATTGGAAGAAGCCACAAGATAAGAAGCAGCATCAGAGCCTATTCCCAAACTTTCAGCGTTAGAAAT
>QMYO01000261.1 GCA_003662715.1 Candidatus Bathyarchaeota archaeon
AATTGCAGCCTCGGCTCCAAAAGCGTTAAAGTAAAGGAGACGCTAAAGTATGAAGTGGAGAAGGGCTGGCTGGCAGATACTCTTGCACCTCTTCCTTGCCTTCCTAATAGTGGCAAGCATAATCCTTCCAGCATTCCATATTGAAATTCCAAATGTTAGGGCGCAAGATACAAGTATAACTGAGCTTTGGGTTGACGGGTTTGATAATAGCCGTACTGGATGGAACAGGTACGGTAATTCACCTTATTTGGATGCTCAAGACCAGCCGGACAATTATGTTGAAGGAGATGCGGAAAATGATGAAATTGGCGATTTTACATTTCAGGATTTAGATTCTGGAACAGTTCAAAATGTGACTTTGAAAATTTACTATTATTGCTACTTGTATCCGCCATTTGCCGGAGCAGAAGTCTACTTGTGGAATGGTTCAAGCTGGGTTTACATTGATAATTTTCCGGAAACATCTAATGCGGGAAGCTGGAGCTGGGAAAGCTATGACGTAAGCGACATACTGGACAGCTTAGAGAAAGTGAATAATGCGAAAATCTACTTTAAGGCAATAGGCAGTTATGTAAGTAGCTATCCGATAAAGGTTGATGCTGCATATTTAAGTGTTGAATTGGCTCTTCAAAAATTTGGAAAGGATACTGTGGGAAGTAACTCTTATGCTTGGGGAGGATATAATGGTAAAATCTTTTTAACTCGCTTTTATTGTCCGCAAAGAGCCTCAATTATTGAAGGACATGTGTATATGCAGCCTCAAAATCCATCATATATTCCAGCAGTAAAAATGGTTATTTATAATAGCACTTTTAATGATGAGCCTGACCGTTTGGTGGCAGAAAGCGAACCTTTAATAATTTCCAACCAATTAACATGGTGGAATTTCACCTTTAATTCGGTAGAAATCTCTGCCGGATACTACTGGATTGGATTGCATATTAATTGTTCTATGCTGCTCGATGCCGTTATAGTTTATTATGATGACAGCGAATTTGAGCTTACATACTGGAAAGAAGACAATTTCGATGATGGTCCACCCGACCCGTTTGGGACACCAGATGGAAAACAATCACGAGAATACAGTATTTACGTTGAGTATATTCCGTTGGCAGAACCTTCTCCACCAGATTTTACGAATAAAGGAAAAACCATAAGTTCTCAATGGTGGAATGTTACTTTTTACGCTAAATGGAACGATACAGACGGTTTACAATGCTGGAAGTTCATGTGGCGATTAACAATTGAACCCCTATTTCCGACCGTTGCATGGACAGAGTATGGATGGTATAATTGGACTGGAAACCCAACTCAAGCATGGAGTAACATAACACTTGACTTGCCGTTAAACGGTAGCGTTGTCGTTGAATGGAGATTCATGGCAAGGGATGTTCTCGGTCATATAACAGAGACGCCAGTTGAAACTTTTGTGACGCCTGCAAATGACATTTTCGTTTTCGCCTTAAACTCTACAGCCATACAGAAATGGGGGCTAAAATATCCGATAACTTTCAAGTTTAACATCACCAATGCTAATGGACAAGATATAGTGGTTAAGAAAAGATACTCGGAAAACGGGGATTGGATTACGCTTCCAACAAAAACAAGTAATGATTACTTCAACGGCATTGAATGCGTAAGATTCAACTTTACCGAGGGAATGGCTTATGTTTCAGTCAGCTTTAATGGCAGTTCAAAATTATACATTGCCTTTTTCAATGCAACAACGGGAGACATGCTTCTTGAAGACACAGTAAAATATGCTGGAAAAGCCAAATACTATGATAATCGTAAATGCGCAGTAACCTATACTTGGGATGACTGGCGTGACTTTTTCAACGCTACAAAGCTTGAACAATTACAGACACGTTTTGTGTATGTTTTAAATATGTGTCAAACCTACCAGCTTTATTGTTCAGTGGGCATAGTAACGAACCAAACAAGTCCCAATGCTTGGAGCCTGTTGCAAACGGAAATAAATGAAGGATATGTTTGGGCGGCAAGCCACAGCAGAACTCATGCCGATCTCACCAATGCAAATTATTCAACGGCAATATGGGAAATAAATGGAAGCAGAAACGACATTCTTGGAAATTTGACATTACCTTACGGTGAATATGTATGGTTATTTATTGGACCATTCGGAGCAGTGGGGCAAGCGAATGATAATGTTAGACAGGCAATTTCAGACAGTGAATATTTAATTGCACGTTCTACAGCCATTGAAAAAGATTATGCGGATTGGTATAGCGAAGGAGGATACTACACAATTGGTGTTTATAAAATGCTTGATAGTTATAAAGACGATATTAATACTTTAAAAAGCTTCTTTGACCAAGGCTACGAGAATGGATACCTCATGCATTTCTTCGGTCATCCTTTAGAATGGAACTCTACACAACTTGAAAACCTTAATGATTTTCTAAATTATACACATGGAAAAAAGGATGTTTGGTATGCACCGGTCGAATACATCTATCAATATCGCTATCTATGTCAGTTTACCACAAAATGGGAAATAAAACTGTCACCGCCTAACGTAGTTGTTAATGGAACAACAGATATCTCAGTGCAACCAATAACATTTTATGCTTATTGGAATCATACGCGACCATTAAGCCGTGCAGAGTTTTACTGGAATGCAAGCGGAGCATGGGAATTAAACGGCACAATAGAATGGACAGAAGACGTAATCGAGGCATGGACTAACTTTACACGAACAATTCCCTCAGATGTTAAACGTGTAGGATGGTATATAACTTGCAAGGATATTTTCGGCGTTTGGGGGAACACAAGCCTTCAAATACTTGTTATTAGAGAGTGGCATATTTTAGCTTATAATTTCTCCTTGAATGTGAGAAAATGGAGTGAATTAACATTTAGTTTAAGTTTAGACGTAATGAAATGGAATTTGCTCAGCTATTCATTTAACTTGTATGTTTTGCAATGGCATATTCTATCCTATACTTTCGATTTACTCACCAGAGAATGGCATAGCCTAACATTCCTATTCCAGCTTGTAGCCATGCAGTGGCATCAACTACTCTACATTTACGATTTAACAGTTTATGGATGGCATCAACTAACCTTTCCATTCACTCTGGACACCATGCAATGGAACAAGCTACTATATGATTTTGTGGCGCAAACCAGACAGTGGAACATGCTTGGCTTTCCGTTTACATTACTGAAATGGGGAGAATGGCACAGCCTCGCCTACCTCTTTAACCTTACAGTTCTGCAATGGCATCACACAATCTACCCCTTCACGCTAAACACAATGCAATGGAACATTCTAAACTACACATTCCAAGCAATAACCAAAATGTGGCATACACTAACATTTCCATTCACGCTTCTCCCATGGATAATGTGGCATAGGCTTATTTATCAGTTTGAAGTTTTCGTTCCAATTTCTGTTCAGCCTTGGTATGCAGATCCTAAGCTTGTTTCTATATTTGCTTTTTGTCTATTCCTTACGGCTTTTATGTTAAAAAAGTTGATGCTTGACTAAATCAAAATCACTCTCGATTTATTGCCTCCAGAAATTGCTTTTTTAATCCTATTTTCCAGCAATTGAATGTTTTATCTTTGAATATGTAGATTATTCCGTCTTGCCTTAGATTTTTCAGAGCGTTAGGCAATTCTGAAGGATTAGCATTCAGTTTTTCTGCGAGTTCGTATTGATCTTTTACCATGATGAATTTGGAGCCTGTGCGATTGTAATGCTCTATTAACACTTCTACTACTGCTTTCTCTAAATCATCAAGGTTGCAG
>QMYO01000262.1 GCA_003662715.1 Candidatus Bathyarchaeota archaeon
AAACCAGAAGGCTGTTTTATTGCTTCTTCAATTTCTTCCTTACTAATTTGAGACAACAATATTGCTGTCCCCGGAATGCCAAACAAGCCCATCAATAAGTGATGTGGTCGCGCTGTAATATATTTTTTAGCCTTTTCCATAAGCTCAGTTGACGCTTGAATAGTTTGATGCACCAGCACAGTTAACCCTAACGTAGCGGTAAACTTGCTTACTGTCGCTAAGTCTTGTTTGCGAAACCATTCCAACACAAAAAGATGCGGATTTTTCCGGTAAAACCGTTTTTCCGCTTCTAACTCGCCTAATTTAGCATAAAGCGCCTTAGCATAAGCTTCTTTCCGCCATTTCTTAGTTGGAAGACGTGGCAATGTATTTCGCTATCCTCTGCTTTTTACCGTAAAACCATCCCACAATCGTAGCTAAAAGCGTTATCACAGCACCATCATGACCACTATAAATAAGCAAAGTAAAGCATGGAATAGCGACAAGTGCTACTAAGTCCTCGCCCTTAATCAACAACTCTGAACACAGCCCAATCGAGCTTAAGCCAAACCCTTACGTAGCTACCACTGCCTTTATCCATTGTTAATACTAATTTGTATTGACGTAAGTTAAACTTAGGATGATAAATGTATTCGCCTTTGTCATAGTCACCAGTTGGTATAGTTATGTGATGTGTTTCCAATCCACTACCGCCTAAACCGTCACGCTTAACAAGATAGCCATTTATTTGTTCATAGGTTTTGTCAACAAGTTTTAACCTTACATAAGTATCTGACGCACTGCTATTACTTAGCAATATCTTAAGCTGACCATGTATCAAAACGTAAAAAAAGTTTTCGTCACGGTTAATCAATGTTTTAGTATATGCACTTGTGTCTGTCCAATTTTTTTCATGCACAATAGTAGTAAATCCAATGAATTTGAGTTTATCCGGCGGTATGACAAAGCTCATGGGTTAAGCCTCAACTACTTAACCCATACTAGTTGTACGTAAACGTCTTGCGAAGCCGCATTGCACGTAGCGTAAACGTCAACGCTGTTAATGTTTCCGGGAACTGGTATTTCTACCCGCTCTAGAGGAACATAGTTAACTTGACTTCCAGCACCCGCCGCAGTTCCATCAAGACAAGGCGCGACTCCCGGACTATAAGTTTGGGGAGTCGTAATTCCCGGAAAGTCGAAGCGTACTTTTGTGACAAATCCGGTTCCAGTTGCGCTTATGGCACGGAAGCCTATTATTTTGCTTCCGCCCGGAATGCTGTAGCTTCCAACTTTTGTTTCGGATGTTCCAACCGTTGCATTTTTCACATCTGAATAAATCATACACATCACCTCTACAATCTTAACTTATTAAGTGGTCGCGGCAATTTCGCGAAATGTCTGTTAACACCTAGCCAATTCAAAGCTTTATGTGCAATCCCAGCTAATATTATTAATCCGCTACCCTGCATAAATGCGTCTGCGTACCATTTACCGTCAGTTGTGTTGTATCCAGTTCCGTAAAGTATAGCATCCTTAAAACACCAATTTATATAACGACCAATATTTCCACTAGTTAATTCGCTTGTTTTACCACCAGCCGTCAAAACATCCGCGAGATATTTACCTACTGCCAACGTTGGAAGCAACGGAATAGTCTTCGGACGTCTGACACGTCTAGCTAATCGCCTAATATATCGTCTCGGACTTCTCCTTTTACGTTTAGGCATATTTTTTTCACCTACTCATTTTTGAGTAGCTACGCATTTATAAGTTTTCCGAAGGCTTAACTGCATTTAATAGTTTTTGCACAAAAGGCATAACAACCTCAACCGGAAGACCAAAAACCTTGCCTTTACTACGTGTTTTGCCTAATCCCAAGCCGTCACCTATACCTCTACCTACTATCTGACCAATTCCATACAATTTGGCAACTTGTGCGTCAGTCAACTGCAAATTATCAATAGTTTCTTGCACTTTTTCCGCCCAATCAATCGAATTTATCAATTTTTTGCCTACAATATACGTTGTTATAGCACCACTAGCAACCCCAATCAACCCACTCGCTAATATATCCCACATTTCAACCACAACACAAACAATAAAAATCTCTCTATATATCTTTTTTTCTATATATCTATATTATATTGAAACGCCCGCTTCCGCAAAAAATTTGTTACTCAATTTTGAGTAAAACAGAAATTCTGCTACTCATTTCCGTGTAGATAGTTTTTTAAGCATAACATTATGTACATATAAAACATAAACAAAAAGGAGGTTTGATATGGAAAAACAATTAGAGGCTATAAGATATGAATTAACAAAAATCCGAGAAACACTTGAAAAACTAGTTAAAAAGGTGGAATATTTAAGTGCCTTATAAAAAATATAGATGGGTATGGTGTGACTACTGCAAACGATGGCACAAACTCAAATGCTTAATCTACGAAAAAAAGAATGAATACACAACAATAGGCTACTGTCCAAAACGACCAACACTTCCACTTCTATTAATTTTAAGTAAACCAATAAACAAAACCTATGTGAGATGGCAAAATGAGTGACCCCGTCACAGCAAGACGCCTAAGAGCGAAAGCATTACTAGAAGCTATGAAAGAATCTAATGAAGCGTGGAGTGCAGATAAAATAATCCGGTGGTTACAATCTCGCTATTTTATGCGTCTTCAAACAGCTGAAGCATATATAGGTGACATGGTTAGAGCTGGAATGATTAAATACACAAAAAAAGGATATGTAGCGAAGTGATTAAAATGGAAACGCATGAAGCAGTAAAAAAAGCAATTGAGCAAATGATAGAGCAGCTAGACAAGAAAATTTCAAACTTAAATGAAAAAGTCCGTATAGCGAAAGGCTACCGAGCTTATCTCAAGCGACTTTTGCGCGAGTTAAGTCCATAGATTTTGGTATCAGCTTCAAAAAATTCCCCTTTTTTTCCATGAAAACACAGAAAAATGTTGAGACTAATTCTATGAAGTCTCAAAGAACCACGATAGTTTTGCCTTTCCACCAGCCAACTGGCTGATAAACCTTTACAAACTTCTTTTTAACAGTTGGAACTGTATAAACAACACGCAACCAAACAAAATCCACAAGTCCAATAACAGCTTTATCTTCATTCAAATCTAATCTCACACGGTAATCAAAATTTCCATTATTCAAATCATTAACAGTCACATTCATGAAATCAAGTAAATTTGAACTTTCCTTGTCACCACAATTATCACAACCCGGAATTAAACCACTATATAAAACAGCACTTAAAACACTAGTATTAGCACCAACTTTAAAACGATTCTGCAAATCAAAAACAACACCAGCTAAATAATCACCTTTAATAGCATGAAAACCATGATAAAGCTCTTCCAATTGTGCATTACTAGGCAAATTTATGTCAAAAAACAAGATTAAATCATAATCTCCAGCAACATTTGTAGATTTACTTGCACAGCTGTCATCATGGCCACCTAAAATATTATCCGGATTAGTCCAGCTTCCAACATTATCGTAACTGGAAGCGTAAAAATTTTCCTCAACCAAGAAACTTACCAACCAAAGCCGGAAGCGACTGTGCAATATTACCAGTCGTTTGGAAAATTTGTCCAGCATGATTAATAATAAACCATGCTATCACGAAGCTTAAAAGCCATAACATCAAACCAGAAGGCTGTTTTATTGCTTCTTCAATTTCTTCCTTACTAATTTGAGACAACAATATTGCTGTCCCCGGAATGCCAAACAAGCCCATCAATAAGTGATGTGGTCGCGCTGTAATATAT